>WQZE01000051.1 GCA_009780875.1 Bacillota bacterium
CACCTCTCTCACTCTCTCAATATTGTCATCTGCCGTATCGGTAATCACTTTTCGCAACCGTTCTTTGTACGCTTCCGTGTACGCATAGGTCACCCCTTGACTCCCATCTGGGTACACTATCTCTTGTTGCGTTTGCCCATTAGCATCTGTCCCCAAAAGTGGTTTTAGGACATCTTCAAAATTGGCGTACACGCTCCCAATCGTAAAAGCATCGTGCACACTATTTTTCATATAAATACTGCCCGCAAACTTGTCCCCAAACAGACTTTCCCAAGTGTGTGCATCCGCATCGGTCACCCTTGTGTCCCCTCTCGTTGGGTCATACAAAATACCCACCGTGCCCCACAAGTAGGGCACACTATACGCCAAATCTGGGTCAAAAGCATCTTTGACAATCTCCATAATGTTCTTGTCAAAGATATCCTGCTCATTCACCACACCATCACCGTTGGTATCTGTCGCACCCTCCAACAAGATATTTTTGTCAAGGGCAAGCAAGAGGTCTTCGTTCCTCATCCTATCAATCATATAGTCGCTAGGAATAAAGACATCATAGTCCTCTTTTTTGGTTTTGATTTGTGCATAGGCTTCTTCGTTGGTCGCAAAATTGCTGACCTCTACTCGGATTTTCTTGCCCGTTTTTTGGAGATAATATTGCTCAAAACCGGACACCACGCCGTCCGCCATATAGTCTTGCCAGTTGTACAATTTGAGCACATTGTCTCGTGCACTGCAAGCCACCGCACCCACAATGGGCACGGTCATCAAAAACAAACTCAAAAATAAGGCTATACGCTTTTTCAAGACTCGCTCTCCCTTTGCTACTTAGTGTTTTTTTGATTTGATCTTGTCACGCCTATACTTGATGGCATTGAAAGCAACCAATGCCAAAAGAATGGTCACAAAAATAATGGTTGACAAGGCTCTAAACGCAGGCTCCAATCCTTTGGAGGCACTGGCATAAATAAGTGTGGATATCGTGTTGACCGAGGTACCTTTGTTGAACTGTGTAATCACAAAGTCATCCAAACTAAGTGTGAACGCCAAAGCAAACCCAGACACCATCCCGCTCACAAGTTGTGGCAAAATGACCCTAAAAACGGTATTGAGAGGTCCCGCACCAAGGTCTAGACCGGCCTCATACAAATTGGGGTTGAGTCGCCTAATTTTGGGAGACACCGAGAGCACCACATAAGGAATGGTAATGACCGTATGTGCAATAATCAAAGTTGCATAGCCATCATTGATGGGAATCCCAATGCTCCGAATCGTAATAAAAAACAACATAAAAGCAACAGCGGTCACGACATCGCTGTTGACAATGGTGATTTGACCCATTGCCCCCACCGCTTTTTTGAAAGGGCGTCGCATATACCCAATCCCATAGGCGGTCAGCGTCCCAATCACGGTCGCAAGTGTTGAACTCACCAAAGCAATCACAAGCGTGTTGCGTATCGCACTACTGATTCCTGGGTCCACAAACACTCTTTGATACAGTGCAAAACTAAACCCATTCCAAGTCATGGTGTTGCTATTGGTAAACGAATAGACCACCATCACCATAATAGGCAAATACAAAAGCACTATCACAAGATAGATAAACGCTTTCGCAAATATTTTTGACACTTTTTTTTTGTTCATTATCTCTATCCTGTTGTTGTCTTGCGGGTGTTATAGGGCACTGGCTTTGTTTTCGGTACGGTTGAGTCTCCCCATACCCAACATAAGCAACGCCACAAATACCAACATTACAAAAGCCAAGGCACCCGCAAAGTTCCATAGTTCGGAGTAGTAGTCGTTTATCCAGTTTCCAAATAGATACAGCCTTGCATCCCCCAACAAATCATTGATGGCAAAGGTGGACAAAGCGGGCATAAAAGTCATAATCACCCCACTCACAATCCCAGGTACTGAGAGAGGCAAAATGACTCTAAAAAAGTTTTGAATGGGAGATGCCCCCAAGTCGCACCCCGCCTCCATATGTGACTTGTCTAGACTGCTAATCGTTGTGTACAAAGGCAACAGCATAAAAGGAAAAAAGTCATACACCATTCCAATCAACACGGCCTTATATCCAATCCCCACACCAAACAAACTCAAAAGTTCTCTCAGTGCATAGGTTCGCAACAAAAAATTGACCCACATAGGAATCACAAAAATCAAAACAATGGTTTTGGAACGATTGAATTTTGCATTGCTCAACAGCAAGGCAAGTGGGTACGCTATGAGCAAACAAATCAACGAGGTCAAAATAGCAAGCAAAATAGAATCTGCCAATATTTTGTAGGTCAATTTGCTACTCGTAATCTCCCAAAGGTTGCTCAAACTAAACTGCTCTTGCCTATTGGTAAAAGCATAAAACAAAATCAACAACAGCGGCACCACCACAAAGAAAAGTCCCACCACCAAATAAGGATAAGTAAAACTCCGCCTATGAAATTTGAAAAGTCTTTTTTTCATATCTCATCCTCGCTCACAGCAAGTGCATCTTGTGGTTGGTTTGTTGCTTGTTTTGCAACCTCTCCCTCATCACTGCTAGGTGCACTTTGTGCCTCCTCTGCCGGATGCCCTGTATGGGTGTCTTTTTGGGGGTCAGGTAGCCTCAATTTGATGGCGTCTTTTTTGATGGTGATACCAATGCGGTCTCCAATATCCCATTCGTCGGGCGTGTCCACAAAAATATCTTGGTCATCATCTGTATACACTTGCACTTGATAGTACTTGCCCTTGTACAAACTGTTGGCGACAAAACCTCCAATCGTACCATTGTCCTCATGGTCAACAAGCGTAGTTGCCAAGAAGTCAAAACTTGCAATCACCTCTTGCCCAATCTCAAACCCTGCGGTATCACATTCAAAGTTTCCACCACAAATCTCCACAACGCCCTCGTCTATGACCTCGGATTTGTACTCGTTGATGACCCTATCTTTTTTCATAATATGAATATTGTTGGGGTCAATTTTGAGTGCTACCGTACTACCAATTTTTTGCTCCACCGTGTTTTGCACCGTGAACTCATAGCCGCCCACCTTGATTTCCATCTCATAATAGGTGCCTTTGAACACACTGATTTGCACCACGCCTTGCAATGCGGTTACCTCCGCTTTTTCTATGGGCAAAATCTCAATGTCTTCGGGTCTAATCACAAGGTCAACTTTCTCATTTTTTTCAAACCCTTTGTCACTACACGGCAAAATTTTGTCTTCTACCTGCACCCTAAAATCAGCAACCATTGTACCCGACAAAATATTGCTCTCACCAATAAAGTCTGCCACATACTGATTTTTGGGCTCATCGTAAATCTTTTTGGGAGTGCCTACCTGTTGTATCACTCCGTCACGAATCACAACAATGGTGTCACTCATTGTGAGTGCCTCTTCTTGGTCGTGCGTGACATACACAAAAGTAATGCCAAGTTCCTTGTGCATACGCATCAGTTCCACTTGCATTTCTTTTCGCATTTTGAGGTCTAGTGCTCCCAAAGGCTCATCTAGCAACAACACTTTGGGCTCGCACACCAAAGCCCGTGCGATGGCAACCCTTTGTTGTTGACCACCGCTCAAACTGCTGACATCACGCCCGCCATAACCATCCAGCCCTACCATTTTGAGCCCGTATTTGACCTTGTCATCAATTTGTTGTTTTGTGAGTTTGATGGTTTTTTTTGCTTGCTTGCCCTCTTTATCAAGGATAGGTTTGCCTTGCTTGTCTACTGCATCCACCACAATGCGTTTGAGTTTGAGCCCAAACGCCACATTTTTGTACACATTGAGGTGCGGAAACAACGCATACTTTTGAAAAACGGTATTGATGCTCCGTTTGTAAGGTGGCACCTCCGTCACATTGGTACGCTCTACATAGATTTGTCCATCCGTAGGCGTCTCAAACCCAGCAATCATCCGTAGCAAAGTGGTCTTGCCACAGCCTGAGGGACCCAAAAGCGTGACAAACTCGCCTCGCTTGATGGCAAGGTTCATATCATCTACCACGGTCACACCATCAAAAACTTTGGTCACATTTTTGACCTCTATGATGGTGTCCCGCTTGTTGTCTGTCGTAGTTGCCATATTTGTTTTTGCCAATTTCTCTCTCCGTAGACGCAAATCTTGGTCATTTTGCCTTTTGCAATATCAATGCGTTGACCTTGGTGCAAAATATATGACTCTCAAAAGATGGTCTCCCTCAAATCTTTTGCACTTTGATACGGTTTTTCTCTGCCGTTTTTTCTTTGATATACTCCCAAAACTTGCCGTACTCGGCAAACAACAAAGGTATCACCGCAAGTCCAAACACAATGCCCCAATGTGCACCATCCATATCCACCATACCCAACACCGTATTGAGCCCAGGGATGGCAGCAAGAATACAAATTAAGGCAAACATAGAACCTGCACTCACCCACAATTGCTTGTTCTGAAAAGTCCCTTTCCTAAAAACGCTTTTGCGTGACTTGACCACAAAAATGTGCAACACGCTGGACAAACCAAGCAACAAGTATACCATTGTTTGACCCAATTGGTGCGTAGGTGCAAGTTTGCCAACGCCCACTCGTGCTCCAATATAATAACCCACCAAAGCAATGATTGCGTTCATAATCGCTTGCTCTATGATGACTTTGGATACACCGCCCCCAAAGAAACTCTCGTGCCTATCTATGGGTTTGCGTTTCATAATCCTTGCATCGCCCACCTGCTTGCTGAGAGCAAGCCCTGGGATACCATCTCCCAAAATATTGACAATCAACAACATAATGGGCGTGACGGGCAAATACCAAACATCCCCTTGCCTAAACATCAGCACGCCAAAAAGCATAATAATAATCTCAGAGGCATTGCACACCACCAAAAAGTATACCAGTGCTTTGATATTGCCAAAGACATTTCTGCCCTCACGGATAGCCGATACAATGGTGCTAAACTTGTCATCCGCCAAAATCATATCACTCGCACTCTTGGCGACCTCCGTGCCCGCAATCCCCATACTGATGCCCACATCGGCGGCTTTGAGTGCGGGAGCGTCATTGACACCGTCACCCGTCATAGAGATGACCGCACCCGACCGTTGCCACGCTTGCACCACTCGTATCTTGTCCTCAGGTGTCACCCTTGCATAGACACTAAAATTCTCAATGCTCTCAAACAACTCATCATCGCTCAATTTGGACAGTTGGGCTCCCGTAATCACGCCCTCGCCCGCTGTGATGATGCCCAATTCTCGTGCAATTGCAGTGGCGGTGGCAGCGTGGTCGCCCGTTATCATCACGGTACGCACGCCCGCCTCTTTGGCTACTTTGATGGCATCTTTGACATCCAGCCTTGGTGGGTCAATGATGCCCACAAATCCAACAAAGTCCAAGTTGCTCTCTATGGCCTCAACATCCTCTTTGTCTGGCATATGGTCAAGCACTTTGGTTGCAATGGTGATGACACGCAAAGCATCTTGTGCAAACCCATCGTGCGTTTCCGCCAACTGATGGCGGTATTCAATACCGTGCACAATATAAGGAATGCGGTCAAACGCACCCTTGGTCAAAACTCTATATTTGTCACCCTCTTGCACCACAACGGACATCATTTTGCGACTGCTACTAAAAGGCAACTCAATCACCCGTTTTTGAGCGTCCCGTATCTTGTCAATATCCATCCCAAGAGACATCGCAAGCCTTGCAAGTGCACTCTCCGTAGGGTCGCCAATAATGCGTTCTACCACGGTGCCGTCGTCTTGTGTTTCTGTCTCAACAAAGGCATTGGAGGCAAGAATCAACTGCTTGACAAGATTCTTTTGCTCCTCGGTCTCCACCTCCGTCTCAGAGATGACCTCTTGCCCATAGCACCAAAGCCTTTTAACGGTCATTTTGTTTTGTGTCAGTGTGCCCGTTTTGTCACTGCAAATGATGCTCACACTGCCCAAGGTCTCCACCGCTTGCAATTTTCGTATCATTGCATTTTTGGTGGTCATCTTTTTGATGCCTTGCATAAGCGTGAGTGTAATGATAACATTGAGTGTCTCAGGCACGGCCGCCACCGACAAAGTGATTGCCACCAATGCCAATTGCCAAGGGTCTTGTTTGTCAATCAACCCGAGCACAATGATTGCCAACGCCGCCAAAATAGCAATGACAGCAATCCCTCTCCCAAGTCTCTCCACACGGTGTTGCAAAGGTGTTTTTTGCTTTTTGGTGTTGTTGAGATACTTGGCAATCTTGCCCATCTGCGTGGTCATACCGGTGGATACCACGACCGCTCTTGCGTGCCCTCCTGCAACCAGCGTGCCACTAAAAAGCATATTTTTTTGGTCACCCAAAGGTGCATCTTCCTTGCCCAAAGGGTCACTTTTTTTGTTGACAGGCTCACTCTCTCCCGTCAACGATGCCTCATCTACAATAAACTGCTCACTGGACAAAATGCGACAATCCGCAGATATCAAGTCACCCGTTTTGAGCACAACAATGTCACCAGGCACCAAATCCTCGGTGGGCACTTTGAGCGTCAAACCATCTCGCAAAACCATACTCGTGGGCGAGTTGAGTTTTTCCAACGCCTCCATTGCCTTCTCGGCACCTCGTTGTTGAATGACCGAAAGTGTCACATTGATGACAATAATCACCACAATGACAATCGGAGAAATATAGTTGCTAAAATCATTGCCCGCACGCACCGCCATAATAAAACTGAGCGTAGCGGCAACCATCAAGACGATTTCGCTAATATCTTTGAGGGGGTGCAAAATGGACAGCAAGAGACTCTCTTTCTTTTTTTTCTCAAAGCAATTGGCACCATACTTTGCCTTTCGTTCTGTCGCTTGTTTGGTACTGAGTCCGTGCTCATTGCTCTCCACGGTGTCCAAAACTTGCTGACCCGTTTGGTTATACCATTGTGACATTTGGCCCCCTTTGGTGACAACTACTCAACGACCACATTGCTAGGGTCCACCACCTGCTCGTTTTGGCTGACGGTA
>WQZE01000052.1 GCA_009780875.1 Bacillota bacterium
CAAGTATATTGAGGATGAGGAACTAGCCGGAGCGATTGTTTGGGATATGACGGGAGACACCAGAGATTGGGCAGAGCATAACGGAGCATTCAGACTGGGCAAAGTGGTAGGACAGTTGATTGGTGGAGAGGTTCCCAATATTCCACCACCCCCAACAGGTCCTGGCGGTGGCGGCAATGGGGGAATGGACCCCAATAGACCGGGTGCTGATGGTAGCAAGTTGAAGGGTGGATTGTCAGCAGGTGCCACCTTGGGCATTGTGATTGGTATCATTGTGCTTGCGGGTGCGGTTGCCGTGACCATCTTGCTCCTCAAAAAAAGGCAACAACAGGCATCTACGCCAATGGGTAGTTATTACAAGACACAAGAGAGACAAGCGGTACAACACAAAAAAACAAGCCAAATGCAGCAAATGTCTCCAAGAACCACGGCAAGACCTCCGAGTGCGGGAGCGAGACCTCCTATGGGTGGTGGTAGACCAGGCGGCTATGGACACAATGGGTACGGCAGTGCACCAGGGCAACGCCCAAGCAAACCGCCTCAAAAAGGTGGCAAATGGTAGGGTGGGCTTTTTGTAGGCATAGCACTACCAAGCAAATTTGAACAAAAAAAAGACAGAACTCACTTTGGGCGCTGTCTTTTTTTGTGTCGCAAGGTGCAAAAAAAGACATATTTTTTGTGTGGAATGAATATTTTTGTAGTGCAAATAGGTGTGAGAGATTGCACCCTTTGGGAGGGGTTTGTGAAAAAAAGAGTGTTTTTGGTCGCATTGTTGGGGTGTGCTTTGGTGCTTGTGTTGTTTTTGGTTGGTTGCAACAAAACCGAGAGTGTGCGTACGCAATACAAAATTGAGGCAACCCTGATAGATGAGACCACCTTGCGTGCAAATCAACGGGTTGTGTATACCAATCAAAGTGAGTTGAGACTTGACAAATTGGTTTTCAATCTTTATCCCAATGCATATAGGCAAGGTGCCAAGTATGTGCCCTATGAGCCCAAGGAGGCAACGATTGCCGATGGTGCGTTTGGTGGTATCAGTATTGACAAGGTGCAAGTGGATGGCAAGAGTGTGGCGGGCGAAATTGCTGGTGTGGACAAAAATATTTTGCAAGTACCCGTAGATTTGCAACCGACCAAATCAGCGACCGTATCGTTTGACTTTGAGGTCAAAATCCCCAAAATCAATCATAGATTGGGGGAGAATGGCAAAACCATCAATTTTGGCAATTGGTATCCTATTGTCGGAGTTTTGCAAAATGGAGAGTTTAGGCAAGACCCGTATTATAGCATTGGTGACCCCTTTTTGAGTGAGACGGCGGATTATGAGGTCTCCATCCAAATCCCGTATGAATATGATTTGGCGTCTACCGGGGCTATGAGTGCGTCTAGTGACGGGAGTACCAAATTATACAAAACCAAGCAAAGCAATGTTAGGGACTTTGCTTTTGTTGTGAGCAAGCAGTTTGAGTCTTTGTATGGTGAGATGGATGGTACCAAAATCCACTATGCTTTTTATGATGACCAGGATGCGGTGGGCAACTTGGGGCTTATCAAAGAC
Source organism: Bacillota bacterium (assembly GCA_009780875.1). Classification (GTDB taxonomy): domain Bacteria; phylum Bacillota; class Clostridia; order Christensenellales; family Pumilibacteraceae; genus WQZE01. The sequence goes on from WQZE01000052.1 coordinate 1,559, forward strand.
ACGCTCAAAACTTTTAATGAAATATTTGGGAAATACCCTTATGACAGTATTACCGTGGTCAAGACACCGTTTTTGCACGGTGGGATGGAGTATCCGCAAGTGGTGTTTATCTCTGATATTTTGGAGGCAAAGACATACCAAGAGGTCATTGTACACGAGTTGGCACACCAATGGTGGTATGCCGTTGTGGGCAATGACCAAGTCAATCACGCTTGGATTGATGAGGGACTTGGCGAGTATGCAACCACGGTTTTTTTTGAAAAAAATCCACAATACGGCGTGGATAGCAAAAGACGCTTGGCAGATGTCTTGTCCACCTTTTTGTTGTTTTGTGACCTCAATGGCTACATAAACGGCAAGGCAACCGTGATGGAAAAACCGCTCAACGAGTTTAGAAGCAATATGGAGTATGTTTTTATGGTGTATGCAAAAGGGCAGTTGTTTTTTGATTGTTTGCGAAAAAGCATTGGAGACAAAAGTTTTTTTGAGGGGTTGCGTTCGTACTATGCCGACAACCAATTTGGATTGGCGCAAAAAGTACACCTTTTGGTGGCATTTGAAAACGCAAGCAAACGCAGCCTTGACAGTTTTTTTGACAGTTGGATATTGGGCAAAGTGCAACTTTTGGCATAAGTTTTGTGGGTTGCTAGGTACGCCAAGACAAGGAGATGAGATGTTTACAACTTTCAAATTGAGCAAGCGAATTTTGCTGTGGAGCCTGTCATTGGTTGTTTTTTGCGGGTGCACCATAGGAGTCTTGTACAGTGTGCAAAATGCCAGTCACGCACCGTATAACGGCATCACCATTGTATTGGATGCCGGACACGGGGGCGTGGATGGAGGGGTCGTTGGGGGCAATGGAGCCAAGGAAGCAGACATAAATTTGTCCATCACCAAGGCACTCAAAAGTATTTTGGAGAGCCGGGGGTACCGTGTTGTGTTGACTCGCAAAAATGCCAACGGACTTTATGGGCTTGCCAAAAAAGGCAAACGCAAACTCAAAGATATGAATGCGCGCCGAGAAATCATTGAGCGAACAAGTCCCAATCTTGTGGTCAGTATACACCAAAATTCGTACCCGCAAAAGACGCAAACGGGTCCGCAAGTTTTTTATAGCATTGGTGGAGACAACAAAATTGCAAGTGTGCTTCAAGGGGTGCTCAACACACATTTGCAAAATGGGAACCGAGTAGCCAAAAAAGGGGATTATTATATACTCAATTGTACCAAGTATGACTCCGTTTTGGTGGAGTGTGGATTTTTGACAACACCTAGTGAGGAGAGATTGCTTGTGCAATCTGCGTATCAAGAAAAGGTGGCGTATGGGATTTTTAGCGGTATCAACAAAGTGTTTTTTGTATCTTGAAAAAGTGAGGGCACGATTTGTGGTGCTTATAAATATTGTGTCTTGATGGTTTGCAAGGAGGCGATGAATGAAACTGGATTTTGTAAAAATGCAAGGTTGTGGCAATGATTATATTTATATTGACAATTTGGACAATGGGCACAAGATAGAGGCTATCAAAGAGTGCGTTGTGTCTTTATCGGATAGACATTTTGGGGTGGGTGGAGACGGCGTTGTGGTTGTATGCCCAAGTACCAAAGCGACTGCAAAGATGGTGATGTACAATGCGGACGGCTCTTTGGGCAAAATGTGTGGCAATGCAATCAGGTGCGTAGCCAAATGGTTGCATCAAAAGGGCTTGGTGCAAACCCCAATCGTCAGAATTGAAACGGATGATGGAGTCAAACGGTGCGAATTGCAACTTGAAAATACCGTGTGCAAAAATGTGCGTGTGGATATGGGGGTTCCAAGATTTTGTACGGATACCATTTTGAGACCCAAGTATGCGAGTGCAATGCCCCAGTGCATTGGCAAAAAGATGGAGATAGAGGGTAGTAGTTTTGTTTTGAGTCTTGTGTCCATAGGCAATCCGCACAGTGTTCTTTTTGTACAAGACACCCAAACTTGTCAAGTGGAACCCATTGGGAAAAAGTTGCAAGAAAGTCATTTGTATGCAGATAGTACCAATGTAGAGTTTGTCCAAGTGATTGACAAGCACCATCTTGCACTCAGAGTCTATGAGCGTGGGAGCGGAGAGACGCTGGCTTGCGGTACGGGTGCGTGTGCTGCTGTTGCTGTGGCAATCAGGCAAGGTTTTTGTGGCTATGATACCGATATTGTCGTCAGTCTAACGGGTGGGGATTTGGTGGTCAAACAAACCAACCACACGATATTTTTATCGGGTGGTTGTGAGACTGTGTTTGTAGGAAGCGTAGAGATAGAACAAAAAATCAAAAAAGGGAAAAAGTGATTTGACAAAAAAGCAATTGCTTTTTTGTCGCAAATATGGTATACTAGATTGAGTGCTTGACAAGTCTAGTTGTGGAGTTTGGTTTGGCTAGATGGGAGATTGACAATGTGGGCAGAATGTTTGTTCAGTCTGCTAGCAAGACTTGGAATGCTGTATTTGGATTTTCGTGCACAACCAAGCACAAAGTGGACCGCCGTGCGTTGCAACTCGCCGTAGAGTCGCTACAAAAAAGACAGAATTATTTTTTTGTTTGTTGCAAAAAAGGAGTTTCAAAAAATTTTTTTGAAACGACGGATAGTCTTCTCCAAATACGCTCAGATACCGTACCACCTTGTGGTTTTTTTGCATTGGAGAAAGATACGCTTGTACGGGTTTTGTATGGTGAGTTTAGGGTTTGTGTGGAGTTTTTTCACGGCGTAACGGACGGCGGTGGTGGGCTTATATTTTTTGAGGCGTTGATGCGTGCATATTTTGCGTTGCGTGGTGTGAGCGGGCTTGAAAGTGCGATGGATACAAAAAATGGGTCTGATAAAGTCTATGATGAATATCTCACACACTGCGAAAACCTTGCAAGCAAGCCAAAGCAACGGACAAAGATGCTTTCTCACTTGATGGCAACCGCCTATCAACTCCCTTTTGACAAGAGACAAAGATATACGCTGACGCAGTTCGTTTGGGATACCAAAAGTTTGCACGATTTGTCCAGCAGATTGGGTGCCACTGTGGGGGTGCTTTTGTGTAGTGTGCTTGCCTATGCGTTGACTTTGTACAAACGAGTACACGCAAACAAGTGGCAACAAAACAACATTGTCATCAATGCAAGTATTGACCTGCGCAAGCATAAAGGGTTTGTATCTTTGCAAAATGCTTTTGCTAGCAAATTTATTGACATAAAAAGTCTTTGTAAAGGTTCTTTTTTTGAGATGCTGGACATTGTCAAAAATGAGTTTGCAAAAATCACACCAGAATATTTGGACCAGTTTGTTTGCAATTTGGCTAGATGCAGTAGGTATGGTGTGCACAACGCCTTGCCAAGAGTCGTGGTGGACCCTTTTGCCAAAGCACTCTATACACTGTGTGGCGAAAAAAACGCCACGATTAGTTTTTCAAATTATGGCGTGGTGGATTGGGGTGATGTTTTGCCGTTGTTGGTGGATTCCTTGGACTCATACAATGGTATTGCCAAAGTGGGGCGTGGTTTGGAGGTGTCGTGTATTAGTTTTGCGGGCAAGACCACGATGACCCTTTGCCACTGTGGCGAAAACTTGTGTATTTTGTCACTCTTGCAAGAGGTGTTGGATGGGCTTGGGTTGACAACCACGGTACGACAAAGGTGATAAAAAACGATAGAACAAAAGAGGTGTTGTATGTTGAGGTATTTGACAGCGGGTGAATCTCACGGAAAGGGTTATTTGGGTATTTTGGATGGATTGCCTAGTGGGATCGTGATTGACCAGGATTTTGTTTTGGATAGGCTCAAAAAACGCCGTGAGGCCATTGGGCGTGGCGAACGCAAAAACATTGAACAAGATGTGTTTGAGTTTTTTGGGGGTGTGCATCAAAACAAAACAACGGGCGCGCCGCTTGGTGTGCTCATCCCAAACAAAGATGTGTGGACAGAGGAGCAACTCAAAGGGAGGCTCTTGGATTGTGTGAGACCTGGTCACGCTGATTTTGTGGGTGCAAAAAAATATGCCACGGAGGCACGGATTGTATCAGAACGAGCCAGTGCAAGGCACACCATTGCAAGTGTGGTGCTGGGTGCCGTATGCCGGCTTGCTCTTTTGCAATTGGGTATTCAAATCAAAGGAGAGGTGGTATCGCTTGGAAATCTAGCCTTGCCTACCGACCAAATCGTAGAGAACCTTTTGCGAGAATGTGCACAAAAAGGTACGACAGTGGGTGGTGAGGTGCGACTGACGGCACACGGTGTGCCACTTGGGATAGGGTCTTGTATGCAACACGACCAAAGGTGCGAGTATGCGTTGGCTGCCAATTTGATGTCCATCAATGCGGTCAAAGGTGTAGAGATTGGATTGGGATTTGAATTTTGCAAGCAGTGGAGTGCGGATAAAAATTTTGTAGATGAAATCTATGCTGCCAAAGATGGGGTTGTTAGAAAAACAAATTTTGCAGGAGGCATTGAAGGAGGAATGACCAACGGAGAGGATATTGTGGTCACCCTTGCGTTCAAGCCCATTCCAAGTCAAAAGCGTGGCGTGCAAACCATTCATATCAAAACCAAGGAAATGTGCCATACTAAGTACGAAAGGAGCGACTTGACGGCCGTTTTTGCAGGGCAAGTGATTGCTGAGGATATTTTTGCCTTTGTGCTGTTTGAGCAATTGCTGAAACATTTGGGTGGGGATACGATGGGTGTTGTGCAAAAAAGGTTGAATGAGCAACGGGTTTTATGAGCAATATAGAGTATATTACTATGGGTAACCAAAGAGATATCATCAACAAAACCTTGCGGGATACCTATCACTTTGTGGTGGCTGACCGCAATGTTTTTGAGACTTACAAAGCATTGTTTGTGGGTGTGGATAGATTGTTTGTTTTTGAAAGCAAGGAAAGCACCAAACAAATGGATACCGTGCTTGAAATTGTGGAGTACTTGCACAAGCATAAATTTGGACGACATTGTACGCTTGTGGGTATTGGGGGCGGTATTGTTGGGGATTTGGTAGGTTTTGTGGCGTCTATTTATATGCGTGGGGTTCCTTTTATCAATATACCCACTACCTTGTTGTCGCAAGTAGATAGCAGCATTGGGGGCAAGACGGCCATCAATGCGCGAGGGATCAAAAACTTGCTTGGTTCTTTTTATGAGGCAAAACAAATCATTATTGACCATTCTTTTTTGGTGACTTTGCCAGAGAGAGAATGGCTGAGTGGTGTGGGAGAAATCTTTAAGACAGCACTACTCAACAAAAAACTATACGAGTACTTCAAAAAAAATATGAGCGGACTTGTGTCCCGAGATGCCAAAGTTGTGGGAGAGATGGTAGAGCAATGCGTGAGTATCAAGGACAAGATAGTTTCGCTAGACACA
>WQZE01000053.1 GCA_009780875.1 Bacillota bacterium
CCCGCCCAATCTGTGGGGCGGACATCTCTGGTCATTTTTTTATTTTTTTGCGAGCACGGGTTGCCATACTACGCCAAACTTGTCAATCACCCACGCCATTTTTTCAAATTGCATAAAGTCATCTTGCTGCGTCATGATGCTCCCACCCTCCGGCATTCCTTTCATAAATTGGTCATACTCCGCACGGTCTTTGCAATCAAAGCAGATAGAGGACGACCACTCAAACTTTGGACTTGGGTACTTGGTAGGCATATCCAAAAACATAATCGTCTCTCCACCCACGACCACTTGCCCGTGCAAAATCTTGTTCTCCTCCCCTGGCTCAGCGTGTGGGTGTGTGGTACCATATCGCACCAACTCCACAATCTTTGCACCAGGCAAAACCTTTGCATAATGATTCATTGCCTCTTCCGCTTTCCCATTGAAAGTCAAAAAAGTCGCTATTTTATTTTTCATTGATTTGTTCCTTATATTCGTGTGGACCATACCACAACACAGTTTTTTCAAAACAAGCACCTTTTGCAACCCTTTTCCCAAATTGCAATTTTTAACTTGCAAACACAATTATACACTTTCGCACACATTTTGTCAAACGAATTTCACCCCCGCATCAAGTTTGGCACACGGTCAATCAGGTCTCCACGGTCACACGCACGCATTGTTCTCCTTTTGTTCGCCCACGCACCATCATCCAAAGAGCCGCCCCCACACACACAACCCCAAAAACGAGACCCCCAATATTTCGTGCAATGGGCGTGGGCAACGGGTTTGCAAACCAAACAAGCATAGACCTTTGTACCAAAGCCAAAGAGACCAACGCACAGCACCAGCCTTGCAAACGACAATCCCTCAACACTCCGTTGTCTTGCTTTCGCCTCCACGCCATCATTACACTAGACCACACCACACGCCCCAACACAGCACCTATGGACACCATCAACAAAGCCAGTGACCTTGACAAATTGATTTCCTCATACCAAAACATAAAAAGCAGCGTGAGACAAATATGCATCACACTGACCGCAAGCGTGCACCGAGCAATTTGTGGCGACCGCTCTCTGCCCCTGCAAGCCGCCCAAACCCCCACAAGCCGACTCACCCCAAGCACCACCCCATACACGCCCGTGTACCCCAAATACAACGAGCCCGCCGCACTCCCCCAAATCACAATCCCCAAACTATACACCAAACCAAAAAAGCCAGAAACAATCATTCCTGGCTTATAAAGTGCATACGACTTTGCTTGTGTCCAAACCTGCATATTTCCTCCTTATGAGGGTTTGTTTGTGCAAATCCTTTGAACAACGATACTCAAACACAACCAAGCACACATTGTGTGCTTGGTTGGATACTCCAAACCTCTACTCCAAACACTTGCCTACAAAACCTTAGGCACCATAGTTTTCAAGCACTTCAATGACTTGATGGGCACCTTGCACGAGTGGGTCTTTTTCGTCGCCAACTTCATCCACCACTTGACAAAGCAGCGTCTTTGCACGCACCAAATCAATTTTGGTTCCCATCCCAGACACCAAGCATCCCGCAAGCGTAAACCTTGCATACAGATTGCCTTGTGCGGATGATTTTTCAAACCACTCCACTGCTTTGGCAAAGTCTCCCTTGCCAATCTTTTGCTCAAAGTACAACTTGCCCAAAGAAAACTGTGCCATCTGTTCGCCTTGCTCTGCCGCTTTTTGGTACCACTGAGACGCCTTGACAAAATCCTCACCGCCCATATCGGTGCCAACATCGTACCAACTGCCCAAACAAAGTTGTGCCCCAGCCAAGCCAGCATCGGCTGCCCGCTCCATCCAGTGCCACGCTTTTTTGACATCTCTGTCCACGCCCTCACCTTGCCTATACACAAGCCCAAGCTTCATCCACGCCTCCGCGCCACTTGACTCAGCCGTAGCCAAAAGCGTCTCCACATCTTGGTCGCAAACGACTTCCAATACCTGTTTTTTCTTTTCCATATTTTTGTTCCCCTCCAATCCCGTGATACAAAACAAACAAAATAGACTTTTGTCAAATCCATCTTGTCGTCCTGCCACCTTTGAGCAACTCACTTGCCCACTAATACTCAAAACAATGCCCCGCTGCACACGCCCTGTGACTTGCCTTTGCAATCATTCACGCAAGTGCTTTTGGCTCAGCCACACAAACACAATCTACACGATTGCCACCACACCTGGTGTGGCTGTACGCCCTAGTTTTTTGCAACAACTCTTTACGGACTTCCTTAGCAGGCCCACTTGACCTCAACACGCAACAACTTGCTTGCTTCTTTCCTGTCCGCATTGCACGCCTTCAAATCAGCCCTCGCCTTCTGTGATGATTGTGCCACCCCACACTCTTTTGCAAGACACTCTTGCCCTACACTACACTACACTACACTACACTCTGGCAAAAGTCACGGCATCCCATTGGTCCTCGCCAGCCTCGTGTCTAAAAGGCAACGGACTCATAATCAAAGCCTGCTTGACCACAATGCTCAACAACTTGCTCGCCTCTTTCTTGTCCCCACTGCACGCCTTCAAAATCGGCTCATAGTTGGTACCCACCCAATCACTTGGCACAAGGTCCTTGGCAATAAAATTATCTCTCTTGTTGACGGCCTCCAAAGTATCTTTGATTATCAAAAACAACTCTTTGGCGGTCAAAGCATCCAAATACCCAATCTTGGTTCCCCTAAAATCAAGTTCCACAATTATCTTTCCGTTTTTATCAATCAGCATATCCGCTCCCTTTCTCCATACCAAAAATGCATCCCGCTCTTTCTCATTCGTATGGTACCTTAGTATACCACATATCCGCCCCACTGTCAACCTTTTTTGCACCATTTTTACACCAAGAAAAGTGACCGCCTTGCTTGACCATCACTTTTTTGTATCCAATTTTTTCTACTCTTTGTTGCTCTTTTTACAATCAAATCCCCTCATTATAGTACATAAACAATCTTGACAACTGGTCAAACAACTCACCTTTTTGGACCGCCCCTTTGTTATGATTGCTCGTCACAGCATAAATAAAAGCATAATCAAAATCTTTTATGTGACTTGCATAACGATGAATATCATCAAATTCTTGTATTTTACCTCGGGACACACCATCACTATTTTCTTTCAAAAAATCATCTTGGTTTATTTGTGAATATGTGTATGATACAACAACTCTATCCTCTCCCAAGATAACCTTACACAACGAAAAAATTCTTGGCAAACTGGCTGTTAAGACTAGATGCTTCCCCTCTTGCAACCTAGCACCCAAATCATCCGCTCTAAACCCGTACCAAATGTCCCCCTCATTGTTTTGATATACAATATACTTTTCACCTTTTTCCTGTGTCAAAAGATAACTTCTATTCTCCCCGCTTGGCATCTCCTTATTTTGAGCATCTATTTGCTTTTTGCATTGCTCCATCAACGATTCTATATCCAAACTATATGCTGCATTCTTTTCAAACAACTCTTGGGTGAGTGCCTTATTGACTTCTTCTTTAGACAGTTTATTATATTTTTGGCTCAACAAACTCTCAACCTGTTGATGGATTTTCCAAAATCTATCCATCGCACTCGGAACTCCCTCCAAATTTTGCGTGCACCATATCTCCATACCTGCATCAATATATTCTTGGAGCGAAATATATGTTTTTGATGTTTCTATCTTATCTATCTTTTCATTAGTCCAATATTCCTCTGTAAGTGCGTGCACTCTTGCAGGATACCATTTCCCCCAATTGTCTTTATCTAGGTACTGGACGCACAATGCATTTTTTTCACTTTCACATTCCTCTTGCAAAGCGTCCAAAATCCCTTGCTTGGGTACATAGCGACAGATAATTTCCCCATTGTCATCCCTTTGCTGATTGCGTGTTGTGTACTTGACAACCACATCTGACAAGTTGCCCCCCATCTGCAAAACGGCTCTCAACAACTCATCTTTGCCAGACATCGCATTCCCTGAAATAATAAATAACTTCGCCCCTTTACCTTTTGGTCTTCCGCTTTCACCACCCAACACATATTTCACAATATTGCAAGATTGAATTTTTGCAATATCTTGGTCTGGCATGCAAGCAATTCTACTCCCCACCATCCCCGTATCCCCTACCAACTCTTTGGCTTTTTGCAATGTGTCTGGATTTAATTTTGTCATTTTGTTATCCAATACATTCAAAATCACTCTGTCAAATAAATGATTGTTTTCTATGAAAACTCTGTATAGCGCCACCGCTTTTTCAAATCTTTTCGCCGCCTGAGACGCCGTGCCTCGTGCTTGACTCGCTTGAATATGGGTGTCCTCCTCTTGCCGAATATCCCTAAACACAAACAATGCCAACACTTTGTTTGGAAAAATCTTTTTCAACTCATAAATCACTCTTACATCATTGACAACAAGAATAGGGGAATTTCCTTTATCCAGTTCGCTTTGCAAATCCTGTTTGTCAAAAGCATACAAATCCTCATAGGTTTCATACACAAAGTTATGTCTTTTTTTCAGTCCCGCAATATGCTCTACATCCACACATTCGCCTCGCCTCTTTTTCACCGCCTCTTCAAAACGATAAGAGCGTGTCACAAATTTGGGGAAAACAACCGGTTTTACCCGACTTATTGATTCGCAAGCATTGATTATCTCTTGTATAATGTGCGTTTTGCCACAGGCTGATGTTCCCGTAATCGTAAGAATACAACCATTCTTCATACAGTCTCTCTCCTTATTGCTCTTTCTTCAAATAACCTTTAATATCTATAATCTCTCTCCACAATGCTTTTTCCCCGACAATAGTGTGCAAATCGTGCGTATGCATCCCATCCTTTCTATGAGCATACACCTCCCCATACAATTCACCAGTTTCAATCAACCTATAAGCGGAATTTTTCAACTTATTTATATCCAAATGATCTGGTGCGATAAAAGCATAGACATCCGCAAAACACCGTGTTTCTTGGATTTCACCATCGCCCAACAACCTCTTGCTCACAATATATCGTTTACTATACTCATAACCAATTCTGAAAAAATAATATTCACCCTTGTTTTTTAACAATTCCTCTACCGAAACAGCACTCTTTATCTCTTTTCTCCACTCCCCCAAGAAAATCGGCTTATTTTCATTGGGCACAAAATCCTCCACCTTATCGTGTCCACCCTGCATGGCTTGCTCTACTTTATTAAACTCTTCCAGCATCTCTCTGGCTGCCGCCTTGACTGTGTCCACCACATCTTTATCATTGTCCACATGCCCCCCAAAAGACTTGTCCCACATGCCTTGATTATCTTTTGCGTTGCCTTTCCGTTGATGAATCAATATTCTCCCATCTCTAGAAAACACTATGCCCCAAACAACCACTTTGTTTGTATTCCCATCCAAGTGTGCGTCTCGTGGCAATGTCCCCAAGTAATGTCTTCCCTGATCATAATACCCAATCACTTCGAGCCGATCCGCCAACTCAGTGTACTCTGTACAATACTTTTTTGCCCCCCTTTTGTCTTCAAAAAAAGCCTTCCCATATTTTTGTATAACTTCCCACCATGCGTGGCTCTTATCAATCTTTTCAAACTGACCAATCTCATCAAATTTGGTCAACGCCAACCCCATAAAATACTCGTTATCTATTCTCACCAAAGGTATTTTGATCGGCAAGTAGCATATCCTCAAAGAAAAACATTGCTTTTCCTCTACATATGAAACCCCAGGCACCTCCCCCTCGTTCCGCCCATACCCTGCATCTTTCCATTCAGCATCCTTTTTCTGATCCTTCAGCCAGCCCGCATACCCTCCCGTCGCATCCCAACCCCCTCTCAAACACTCCTCATACTCTGTCTTCAAGGTTGCTTCATATTTTTTCTGCATCTCCTTTTTCCAAATTTTCCTTCCGTCTTCTTGGGGCTCCAAATGCATTTTTGTCAACTTTGTCAACGCTTCCCCCTTGCTTGCTTTGACCTCCTGCTTAGTCCGCTCTGCAACAAAATAATCCCTCGTCCATTCTTTGGTCAACTTTGCAATATTTTCATAGTCCTCCACACTTCGTGACATAAAGCCACTAACCTCTTGTTCTAGGGATATCAAACCATCGTAGTTCATTTGCAAACTTGATTCACAAAAGATATTCACTTCAAAGACTCCCCGACTGATACCAGAAAACCAGTTTTCTTGAAACTCTCTGTACGGAATTCTGCACGCTATTGCACCCAAAATATCAATTCGTTTTTCAGCACACTTCATACGCAGAATTAGTTCCTCCCTGTTGTAAATCGTTTTGCCTGAACCAAAAAGTCCTCGGTATTCCTCTTTTTTTTCTATTGAGGCGTATGCACCCTCTTCTGCTACGATGCACCGTATTGGCGACGCAATGTTCGCCCCTTGATCTCTATTTTTCCTACACATATTCTGGCTACCCCTTTCCTATTTCTTTGATATTTGATTTTGAAAATTCTCTATTAGCGAAAATATCTCTGTTGCTTTTTGCTTGACTTCATCATTGTTGCTTTTACCACCCTTTATCAATGCATTCAATGCAATAATCTTAAAGTAGATGCTATTAATTTTCCTATATCTCTCTTTATACTTTTTATTGGCAATCAAATCCAAGTATAACCCCGATTTCACAATAGACTCGTATGCGGGTATAGCCATTTCAATAAAACGCACACCTTTATTTAATAATCCTAGATCTTCCTGTTTGTTGCCCAAAATATCATTCAACTCTTCCTCAATCGCCGCATCCGCTTTGCTTACCTCCTCTTTTCTTTCATAAACCCTTGCAAACACAAATGCAATAAAAGTCATTACCAACATTGCACCCAATTGCACAAAAAAATCTACCCCATACTTATCATTCATATCACACCCTTACTGATAATTAAAAATTATCTAGTATAAAAATCC
>WQZE01000054.1 GCA_009780875.1 Bacillota bacterium
CGATGGCAACCGTGACCATCGGTGATTTGTTTTTGAGTCGTCGCCTGAAATTGACAAACAACAACCAAAGGATTTGTGCATAGTTTTTCACAGCATCCCCCCTTGGTCAGGCTCTGCCCCTTTGTCCGCCTTTGCACGCATATCTGCACCACAAGATTTGCAAAATTTGGCACTCACGCCTTGCGTCGCACCACACTTTTCACAAACCACTTGCTGCGTCGCTGGATTGGCAAGCGACAAAAACAAATCTTCTAGGCTTTGCGTACTGTTTTGCTTGATTTGCTCCATCGTACCCAAAGATATCAAACTACCCTTGGAAATAATCCCAATCCTATCACAAATTTTTTCGGCAATGTCCAAAATATGGGTAGAAAAAAATACAGTATTGCCCTCTTTGCAGTGGTCTTTCATCAGGCTTTTGAGTGCAAAGTTGGATTGTGGATCAAGCCCGGTCATAGGCTCGTCCAATATCCAAAGCGATGGATTGTGCACAAGCGACCCAATAATATGAATTTTTTGCTTCATACCGTGTGAGTATGTCTTGATACTCGCATCATAGGCATCTTTGAGACCAAACATTTCTAGCATTTTATCAATTCTTTCTTGTCTGTCGTTTTTGCCCACCCCATACACATTGGCCAAAAAATTGACATACTCACGCCCTGTCAACTTGTCATAGATGATATGATTGTCGGATACATAACCAAAATTCCGCTTGGCTTTTTCTGCATCTTGCTTGATATCGTGCCCATCAATCAAAACCGTTCCCCTGTCAAATGGCAAAATGCCTGCCACCACTTTGATGGTGGTCGTTTTCCCGGCTCCATTGTGACCCAAAAAACCAAATATCTCCCCTCGTTTGAGTTCAAGACTCAATTGGTTGATGGCCAACTGCTGTGACTTGGCATACGCCTTGGACAAATCGCAAATGCTCAGCATACTTGTGTCTCCTTTTGTGGGTTCAAAACCCGCCCTATCTCTTGGTGTATTTCATTTCAAAGTACTTTTTGTGTACAAAGGCATCTGGCAAATACTGTTGTGTTTTGGCGCCATCCTCACACATTGGGGGATAACGGTATTTGGTCCCATCGTCTAGCACACTTGGATAATGCTTGTCACGCAAATAAAACGGGACCTGCACCTGGGAGGAATTGGCGTCCTCACTCACCTTGTCAATCGCCTCAATCACGCTATTGGATTTTTGGGTCTGTGCAACATAGATGATTGCGTGTGCCAAAATAATGCGACCCTCGGGCATCCCAATCCGTTCAAAGGACAACAATGCATTGGTGGCAATCACAAGTGCTTGGCTATCCGCAAGCCCCACATCCTCGCTACAATGCACAATCAATCGCCTAAACAAAATCAGCGGGTCGCACCCAGATTGCAACAACCTAAACGCCCAAAACAAAGCCGCATCCGGGTCGCTGCCTCGGATGGATTTGCAAAAAGCACTGAGCATATCATAGTACATTGTCTCATCAATGCTGATAGCATCCTTGCCCACACTTTGCACCGCTGTCTGCATATCTATCACAATCTGACCCTGTGTGTTGGAGGCGGTTGTGAGGGCAGCAAGTTCAAGTGCATTATAGGCTTTTCGCAAGTCTCCATTGGCACAAAAAGCAAAATGAGCAAGCACGCCATCCGTGCAAACCACCCCCAAATCCAAAAGTCCCTTGGGGGATTGCAAGGCTCTCTCCAAGCCCCAAACAATATCTTGCTTGTCTAGTGGCAAAAGTTCAAACACCCTGCACCTTGACACAATCGCCCGTGTCATCTGTGCATAGGGATTCTCGGTTGTACAACCAATAAAAACAATGGTTCCATCCTCAATGGCAGCAAGCACGCTATCGGACTGTGCTTTGTTCCAACGGTGGCACTCATCCAGCATCAAATAAGTCCGCTTGCCGTACAGTTTGCGGTTTTCTCTTGCCTTTTCAATGACCATTTTGGCATCCGTGACCCCACTAGACACCGCATTCAGTTTTTCAAACTCCGCATTGCTACAATTGGCTACCACACTCGCCAAACTGGTCTTGCCACAACCCGCCGGCCCATAAAAAATACAACTCCCCAATTGGTCCGCTCTGATGGCTCGTGCCAAAAGCGACCCCTCTCCTACCAAATGCTTTTGTCCCACAAACTCCCCTAGGTTTGTGGGTCTCATCCGCTCTGCAAGAGGCTTTTTTGTTCCTCGTTGCTCTTGTGAAAAATCAAACAAATCCATATTCTCTCAATCAAAATGACTTATCAGTGCACTCAATCTTCCAAACGATGTCTATATTTTTGCAAATCCAACGCATCACCCTCAAACACAACGCCCTCTGCTTGCAACATTTCTTTTTGTGTGCTCCCACCACCAAAAGCAAATCCAAGAGCCACGCCCCCAAAACGATTGACCACACGATGGCACGGCACCACGCCAAAATGTGGATTGGCGTGCAAAGCAAATCCCACTTGCCTTGACATTTTGGGACACCGCAAAAAATTTGCAATGTCCCCATAGGTCACCACCTTTCCAAAGGGAACCTGCAAAACTGCATCATAAACTTTCTCAAAAAAAAGTGATTTCATAACCAACTCTTTGTTTTTTCTACTTTCCCACCACAAAGCGTTTCAAAATCTCACAACTAATTTTGGCGGTTTGTCTCATATTGCTAGCAAAGTCCCCCTCAGCGTGTTCATCTGCCGTATCCGATATGGTGCGGATGGTGCAAAAAGGCACTTTGTACAAAGCACAAACTTGTGCAATGGCACCACTCTCCATCTCCACTGCTTGGGGTGCAAATTTGGCTGTCAAGTCTTTGAGCACCTTGCTATCCGCAATAAACTTGTCACTCGTTGCCACCACACCAATGCGACAAGCAATGTTCATCCCTTGAATGGTTTTTTCAATCTTGCTTACAAGGGCTTGGTCACATTCAATATAGGCACTTTCAAATTTGTCCACAATTCCCAAGGCACCCCCGTTGGTATTGTCCACCACAACATCAAATTGCACACAACGACTTGACAACACAATGTCTCCGATCTTGATGCCCGCTCCCACACCGCCAGCAACCCCAATGTTTATGAGACTTGTGCATTCAAACTTGTGCAACAAAGTAGTAGCCACCGTAGCCGCATTGACCTTGCCAATACCACAGCACACGACCACCAACTCCTTGCCCTCAATATATCCGTGATTGTACCAGCAAGACCCAATCTCATACCGATTGACTCGTGACATCTTGGACACGACCTCATCAATCTCTACTTTCATTGCCCCCATTATCCCTAGCATTTTTCTATCTCCATCTCCCTAGTTTTTTGCAACAAACCTTGCAATCCATCCGTTGCAAGGTTTGCGTATCACAACACACAATCGCTCTTGTGGTTGTTCAGGCTATCATTGTATTTTTTCGTTTCACTTTTGGCGTCTTTTTGAGTTTTATCATTTCCTCGTCAATATGAATGCTTTCAATCGTTTTGTCCGTAGGTGTATCAAACATAATGTCAAGCATCGTCTCTTCAAGGATGGCACGCAAGCCCCTCGCCCCCGTTTTGAGTTCTATGGCTTTGGCAGCAATGGCCTCAATAGCGGTCTTGTCAAATTCAAGTTCCACCCCATCCATCTGCAAAAGTTTTTTGTATTGCTTGATGAGTGAATCTTTTGGCTTGGTCAAAATATTGACAAGTGCATCCTTGTCAAGTGCAGACAAAGTGACCACTACGGGCAATCTGCCCACAAACTCAGGAATCATTCCAAACTTGGTCAAATCTTGTGGACTCACATTTTTGAGTATTTCGGCGGTCTCGCTGTCATCCACTTTGAGTTTGCCCCCAAAGCCCAAACTGCTTGTGTTGGTGCGTTTGTCCACAATCTTGTCAAGTCCCACAAATGCACCCCCCATAATAAACAAGATATTGGTGGTATCTATTTGCAACACTTCTTGTTGTGGGTGTTTGCGTCCGCCTTGTGGAGAGACCGATGCCAGTGTGCTTTCAATAATTTTGAGAAGCGATTGTTGCACGCCCTCTCCTGATACATCTCTTGTAATGGAGACATTCTCAGATTTTCTTGCAATCTTGTCTATCTCGTCCACATAGATAATACCTCTTTGTGCCTTATCTATGTCTCCATTTGCGTTTTGGATGAGTTTGAGCAAAATGTTCTCCACATCCTCACCCACATAGCCAGCCTCTGTGAGTGTGGTAGCATCCGCCACCGCAAAAGGCACATTAAGCACTCTTGCAAGCGTTTGTGCAAGTAGTGTCTTGCCACAGCCAGTAGGACCCAACATCAAAATATTTGATTTTTTGAGTTCTATTTCCTCTTTTTTGGACTTATTGCCCTTTTCGGCGTTGTAGTTGATTCGCTTGTAGTGGTTGTACACAGCCACAGACAACACCCTTTTGGCACTGTCTTGCCCCACAATATACTCATCAAGTTTGTCTTTGATTTGTTGTGGCGTGGGCAAATCTATGGGGACAAACTGCTCACTGTTTGTCTCGGACTCCTTGACAAGTTCGCTACACAAAGAGACACACTTGTCACAAATATAGAAGCCATCAGGACCGGAAACCATTTTTTTGACTTGGTCGCTCGGTCTTGCACAAAAACTACACACACTTTTATTATTTTTTTGATTAGCCATTTATAAAAAACCTCAAAGAATCCGCACCCACTCCACAAAAGATATGCAATGCTCACTCTCAAACTATGAAAGAGCCTACCCAATTTTTGTGCATCTTGCTATGCTATTATACGGTCAAAACACCGCAGTAGACCCATTGCGACAAGAAAATACAAGATAGACTCTCCACCCAGCAAAAACACTCCAAAATCAATCCCGATTTCTCACAATGCCCTTGCCAACCACTCCATTATATCACAATTGCAAATTATTGTCAACTTATTCTCAAAACATACTCCCCTCACTCACAACCACCACCCCCACAAAACACATCACAAAATCCCTTTGTGATGTGCTCTCTCGCTATAATACATACCCACACGCTTGCCCATCATAGGACATCAACTTGTTGTACTCGTCATACTCATACGCCACCACCTGGTCTCCAAGCCGTCGCCCACGGGCTCCTCGCCGGTTGGTTGTTTTTTTGTACAAAATATTGCCTTGCGTGTCATACCCAAACTCGTTGTCTCCATCTTTGGTCAACCTGCCCAAGGCGTCGTACTCATAGGCTGCAACTTGGTTGTTGTACCCATCTCTCACCTCACGGATTCGCCCTTGCTCGTTGTACAAGTACAACGAGCACTCATCCTTTTTTAATAATTTAATCATTTTATCCCTCATCACATTCTAACAACTTTTTATATAAAATAGTTTTTTATATATCTCCGCCATATTGCCGAATCAGATCAATAAAACAATATGGTAATTTTAATGCGTCCCCATATTTTAGCCTCATTAAAAATTGTCTATTTCTTTTTCCATTTCTTTCATAGCGTATATCTAGATACCCAGGCGTACCCCTGAAATAACCAGTTAAACCAGCCCATACGCAATTTTTAAAGGTAAGTTTATCATATATCACATTGGTAATTTGATACAAATTGACTACAATATCTTCCCCTAATTTTTGATGGATAATCAATTCATTATCCGTAAAAGTGGCTCTTTTTGTCACTAGAATACCCATCCAAAACCTCCTACATTAGGAGTATTGGGTTTATGATTTTGAATATCCCCTTTAAAAATCAACAAAATTAATTGTGCTATTTTATTGACCCCAAATTTACCAATATGATAAACACCTAGCATTGCTACTTTATTGAACAAACTCTCTCCAATATCAACTCCAAGTTTGGCACTTTGATTGCTGACAAATTTAGAAAGCCAATTGCCAGAACTTGCTTTCACTATCTGCCCGCCAGTCCAAATCTCTTTTAGTCCACCAAAAATTCCACCTGTCACTGCCCCAGAAAGTGCACCCACAGCAGTATCAAAGCCTACTTTATTCCAATCAATATTTTCAAACCCATTGGAAATGCCTTGCGTACCGACACTGACACCAAAACCAAGCACAGCACCACTAATAGCACCAGCGGCTACTCCACCTACTACGGACGCAAATAATCCACTTCCCACTAATCCAGCAATAGGAGAAGCCAACATTCCTGTCGCAATTGACAAGCCAATCGCCGCAGCAATAATGACAATGCCCAATGTCCATTTGAGCCAATCGGGCATATTGCCGTTGCTATCTTTTGTGTTGACCGGGTCATTGGCACAATACGCATACAAGTTGAGCCCATTGATTTGGCTTTTGGTCACATCCAATGCAGCAATATCATCGGCATTGACAAATCTACCCACTTGTGGGTCGTAGTAGCGGGATTTGAGATAGTAGAGATTGGTATCCGTGTCAAAGTAATATCCACGGTAGCGGATAGGATTGAGGTCGCCAATATTATCGTCCGTCAAATTGGTGGTAGTGCAGTTGCCCCACGCATCGTATTGATAGGTGGCTACGATTTGGCTTGCGTCATAGTCGTAGATTGCCGTGATGTCGCCAAGGATATTTTTGCGGTAGCGGTAGATTTTGCCATCTACGGTCATCATTACAATACCGCTTGCATCATAAAAGTATCTTATCTCTTGGGTTGTCTCTGCTGTTTTTCGGTTCTCTCCCACCAAGCGGTCGCCCACCCAATCATAGGTGATATCCATCGCTTGTTCAAGCACCGCTTTGGTACATCTCAATCCGCTTGCATTGTATGCAAAGTGACTCCTTTGGTAGGCGAGTAGTGACCGGCCATCCCACACCATTGACTTCCCACGGTAGGTTGTGGGGTTGCCAAGGTCATCGTACC
>WQZE01000055.1 GCA_009780875.1 Bacillota bacterium
ACCTCACCCCCACATTGCGGACATTGTTGGGGGTGTGCAATCTCTTGCGTGGCCGTGCCCTCCACCCCATACAAAATCTCTGGGATGACATCATTGCTCCTACGCAAAAACACGGTACTACCAATGCCCACTTTTTTGCGGACAATGTCATCATAGTTGTTGAGCGTAGCACGCTTGACGGTCACGCCCCCAACATCAATGGGTTGCAAAATGGCTGTGGGCGTAATTTTGCCCGTGCGACCCACCGCCCAAACAACCTCTTGCACCGTGGTGGATACCTCCTCGGCCTCAAATTTGTACGCCATCGCCCATTTGGGGAACTTGATGGTGTTGCCAAGCACTTGCCTACTGACTTGGTCACACACCTTGACCACCATCCCATCAATCAAAAAATCAAGCGTCCCCCGTTCAACACGCTGTATATGCTTACACAACAAATTTACATCACAAAAAAAGGAAGCGCCCAAACTAGCAAATCCATTCTGCTCCAAAAATACAAACACATCCCTTTGCGTTTTTATGGCACCTTGGTCACCCATCGCCTCAATATAGTTAATATGATAAAAATATATTTGCACTCCACGCTTTTTTGTCTCTTGTGGGTCCAAGTTGCGTATCGCCCCAGCGGCACCATTGCGTGCATTTTTGAGTGGGTCTTGCGGGTTTTGTTGATTGTATGCTTGCAACGAGGACAAATGAATCACGCCCTCTCCCTGCACCTCAAAAAAACCTTGAAAGGGCACCGTCATTGGCACACTTGGGATGGTACGCACTTGCCTTGTCACATCCTCCCCTGTCTCTCCATTGCCCCTCGTTGTCGCACGCACAAAGCACCCTTTGTCATAGGTCAAGCAAAGTGTCAGTCCATCAAGTTTGTATTCAAGGCTGTACTCAATCTCCTTGCCCTCCAAGGCGGTCTTTGTCTTTGCACACCACGCTTGCAACTCTCCCAATGTTTTGACCTTGTCAAGACTGTACAATTTGGACTTGTGACGATGCTCTGCAAAGGCTTTGAGTGGCGTGCCCCCAATACGCAACGAAGGGCTGTTGGCAAGCACAATCCCACTAGATTTTTCAAGCACTTGCAATGCATCATACAAGCGGTCATACTCTCCGTCATCCACACGGGGCTTGTCTAGCACATAATAAAAATAAGCATACTCGTTGAGTTTGTCAACGAGTTCTGCCATTTCCTTTTTGATGGTCGTTTCTTTTTCACTCATCACTCACTCCTGCAAATTTACCCAAATCCTACCTTGCCTTTGAACCACAAACCTTTGCCCCTCTCTCCTGCCTTGCCCACACACCCATCAACAAAGTTCAAGCGGTGCATACGCCAAAGCCAACTGCAAAGACCCTGCAATATCAAAGTCCACTTGGGCGTACACATTGCCACCCACTCCATCCAATTGCTTGATGGTACCCACGCCAAACTTTTTGTGCATCACCTTGGCACCTACCACAAATCCACTCAAATCCTTGGTCTTGCTCTCACTCCTAGCAACCACCGAATTTTGTTTTTTGACAACACTCTCATTTTTGCCACTAAACTCACTCCTTGCAACACGCTTGTATTGCAAGGACGCACCCGTGTTTTGCATCTCATAACTTTGCCCATCACTGTATTGCCTTTGCAAGATAAACTCGCCTTCTTTCAAAAATCTACTCGGCATACAGTATTGCGTTTGCCCAAACAAAAATCTTGATTGTGCCGCCGTCAAATAAAGTAGTTTTCTTGCTCGTGTGACTGCTACATAGGCAAGTCTCCGCTCTTCTTGCACTTGACTTGGTGTATCTATACTTCTAGCGGATGGAAAAATCTTTTCTTCTAGTGCTATCACAAAAACAACATCCCATTCAAGTCCCTTGGCACTATGCATTGTAGCAAGCGTCACGCTATCCCCTTTTTGCTCATCGTCGTCACTGTCGCTATACAAAGCAACACTGTCCAAAAAGTCGCTCAAAGACAATTCGTTGTCGTCCTCTACTCTTTTTGCAATCAAGTCCACAAGTTGTTGAATATTGTCAAGCCTGCTTTGACTGTCCTCACTGCCATCCTCAAAGCAACCCTTGATATCAAGCAATTCAATCATTTGTTTGGTGAGTGTGCCGAGATTCTTGGTATCAAGCAAAAAGAGTTTTTTGATATCTTTGGACAACGGCAAAAGACGCTTGACCAATCCACTCGGTAAATCCATATTGGTCTCTATGGTTTGCAAAACATCACAAATACCCCTATCAGACACCAAGACATAATTTTGCAGTTGTGCCAAACTCGCATCTCCAATGCCTCTTTTGGGAAAATTTGCAATGCGAAAAATTTGCTCTATGTCATTAGGGTTGTTGAGCAGTTTGAGATACGCCAAAATATCTTTGACCTCTTTCCTTTCAAAAAACTTGAAACCTCCATATATTTTGTAGGGAATATTGTACCCAAGCAATGCACGCTCAAAGTGAATGGTTAATGCATTCATACGCATCAATACTGCCATCTGATTGTACGGTGTGCCTTGTCTATGCAAAGAGGCAATCTTTTGGGCAACAAACTCAGCCTCTTTGGACTCGTCAAATGCGGACTGATATCTTACGGGCTCACCTTGTCCCGCCTCACTCCACAAAGTTTTTTCAATGCGACCCACATTGTGCTTGATAATTTTGTTTGCCGTGTCCAAAATGCTTTGGGTACTGCGATAATTTTGCTCCAATTTGTAAATCGTTGCACCAAAATCCTTGACAAAATGTTGCAAGTTTTGTATATTGGCTCCACGCCATCCATAAATACTTTGGTCCTCATCACCTACCGCAAATATATTTTTGTGCTTTTGTGCAAGCATTTTGACAATATCATACTGCACGCCATTGGTGTCTTGAAATTCATCAATATGGATATATTCAAACTTGTCGCAAAAATACTCCCTTGCTTGCTCGCTCTTTTGCAACAACTCCTTGCATTTGAGAAGCAAATCATCAAAGTCAAAGGCGTTGGATTTGGCAAGTCTGCTTTGGTACTCTTGGTACACACGGGCTATGTTATCCGCATCTTGATGATACCCATACTCTTGCAAAAAATCTTTGGGTGCAATGTCTCTATTTTTGGCATCTCCAATCAAGCCCATTGCTTTTTTTAGAAATTTTTCTCCATCTTTTTTTGCTCCCGTACTTTCCAATCCAAAATCTTTGGCAATGCCTTGAATGGCGCGTTTTTTTTCATCTTCGCCATACACCGTAAATTGCTTGGAAAAACCTATCTCCTCCACCCAGTTGCCGTATTTGAGGATTTTGATACACAAGGAGTGAAAAGTGCTAATCCACAAGTTTTCTGGCTTGGCATCCGTTTGACTGCCCATTTTGTCAAACATATCAAAAAGCCTTTGTTTCATTTCTGCGGTGGCTTTGTTTGTAAAAGTGATAGCCAAAATTTTCCACGGCTTGACACCCAAATCTGCAACCAAATGTGCAATCCTATGCGTGAGCACCCTGGTTTTGCCACTGCCCGCACCCGCTGAAACAAGCACCGCTCCTTGGGTATGTTTCACAATGCGGTTTTGCAAATCATTGAGGAGCGTCAAATCTATAATACTGTTTGTTTGAATGTTCTTGTCTTCCATCAAATTTCCTTTTACTGTTCGTATTCCCACTCAATGTGTCAAATACTGTATTGCCCATCTAGGCTTGCCTTAGGGTACTTCGTGTTCTGTTTTTATTTCCAAATCCTCTATGGCAATATCATACATTTTTTGCAGCAAGGCTTGTTTGCCTGTGCCATCTATGCCTGAGCAGAGCACGATGTTGTCTTTGCCTAGTTTTAGGTCGGTGGCTACGGTTTGCAATGCGGCGGCTCTTTTGGGTTTGGAGATTTTGTCTATTTTGGAGGCTGCCACCAAAATGGGCAAACCCAAAGTGTACAAGTATCCTATGAGTGCTTTGTCATTGGGTTGTGGCGGCAATCTGCTATCCACAATGGAGACACAGAGTCCAATGTTGTCGCCTTCAAAGTACCCCTCAATCATCTTGTCCCATTCATTTTTTTTGGATTTTTCCACCCGTGCATAGCCATAGCCTGGCAAGTCCACGAGCAACAAGGGTCTCTCCTCACCCGTGGCATCCTCTCTCAAAACGAGTTCAAAATAGTTGATGAGTCGTGTCCTGCCAGGTTCTGAGGAAGTGCGTGCCAATTTTTTTTGCCCGCAGAGCATATTG
Source organism: Bacillota bacterium (assembly GCA_009780875.1). Classification (GTDB taxonomy): domain Bacteria; phylum Bacillota; class Clostridia; order Christensenellales; family Pumilibacteraceae; genus WQZE01. The sequence continues at coordinate 4,201 of WQZE01000055.1, forward strand.
ATGAGAGAGGATTTGCCCGCATTGGACCTACCGCAAAAACACACCTCTTTTTTTTGGGTGTGTTCTCGCTCTGTTCTACTATACAAAAAATTGGCTGTTTTTACTACAATCATACTTATGCTCAAATCAAGGGTTTTCCTTGATTTTTCAGGTGGTGCGTTTGCAAGATATTGCATCTACACAAAATCATTTGTTTGCAACAGGGCTATTTTTTGAGAGCAAACTCAAACACCTCATCAATGCTGCCCACCCACTTGATTTTGATTTTTTCTTGCACAGATTTTGGGATTTCCTCAATGTCTTTTTCGTTTTCTTTGGCCAAGATGAGCGTGGTCACCCCATCACGGAGAGCGGCTAGCGACTTTTCTTTGAGCCCACCAATGGCAAGCACTCTACCGGTCAGCGTGACCTCGCCGGTCATTGCCACTTTGCAGTCCACCGCCCTTTTGCAAAATACACTTGCAATCGCTGTTGCAATGGTAATACCTGCACTGGGTCCATCCTTTTTGGTAGCACCCTCGGGAAAGTGTATATGCAAATCATATTTTGCAAAATCCTCTGGATTGATTTTGTATTTTTCCGCTCTGCTTTTGACAAGCGACAAGGCGGTGTAACACGACTCTTGCATAACCTCACCCAATTGTCCGGTGAGTTTTATGTCACCCTTGCCCTTGATAGCCACCACCTCTACATTGAGTGTCTTGCCACCCACAGCGGTCCAAGCAAGTCCGGTTGCCACACCAATCTCATCAAACAATCTCTTTTGCTTTTGTGCAATCTTGGGAGGTCCCAAATATTTTTCTAGTGTCGCAATGATTGCTTTTTCTTTTTCGCCAGAGACCACACCGACCGCCACTTTGCGACACACGGCACCTATTTGGCGTTCCAAGTTGCGGACGCCACTTTCACTCGTATGACTGTATATCAAAGACTTGATGGCTGTATCCAAAAACACAATATTGTCATTGGTGAGTCCATTGTTCTCAATTTGTTTGGGTACCAAGTATTTTTTGGCTATCTCTTGTTTTTCTTCGTAGGTGTAGCCCGACAACTCTATGACCTCCATACGGTCCAGGAGTGGCAAAGGTATGGTGTCAAGCGAGTTGGCGGTCGTCACAAACATAACTTTGGACAAATCAAAAGGTAGTTCTAGATAGTGGTCCTTGAACTCGTGATTTTGGTTGGGGTCCAAGACCTCCAACAGTGCAGACCCTGGGTCACCTCTAAAATCACTGGACATTTTGTCAATTTCATCTAGCAAAAAGACCGGATTGTTGACCTTGATGTTGCGGAGTCCTGAGAGAAGTCGTCCACACATACTGCCAATATAGGTGCGTCTATGCCCCCGAATCTCTGCCTCATCACGCACACCTCCCAAACTCATTGACACAAACTTGCGTCCACTCGCCTTGGCAATGGAGGACACAATGGAGGTCTTGCCCACACCTGGGGGACCCACAAAGCACAAAATAGGTGCTTTGAGCGTGTTGGTCAATTTGTTGACCGCCAAGTACTCAATAATGCGTTCTTTGACTTTTTCTAAACCATAATGGTCATTGTCAAGGCTGGCCTTTGCGGATTTGAGGTCAAAATTTTGCTCACTGCTCGTTTTCCAAGGGAGTTCCACTACGGTGTCCAAATAGGCTCTAATCACGCCGTATTCAGGTGATTGAGAGGGTGTGCTTTGCAACCTTGAAACTTCTTTGAGTACTCGCTCTTCCATATCTTTTGGGAAAGCAAGAGCAGCAATTTTTTCTCTATATTTGATGATATCATCCTCGTTGTCGCCCAACTCCTCCGATATCACCTTTTGTTGCTCTTTGAGATAGTACTCTCGTTGGTTCTTCTCCACCCTTTTTTTGACTTTGGATTGCAAGTTGCGTTCTATGCCCACCAAATCAATTTCGTTAGCAATTTTGACGGCACACTCCTCCATCCTTGCTAGCAAACTGGGTTCTGAGAGTATTTTGAGTTTGTCGTTTTCGCTTGCAAAAATGATGGATGCCAATGCGTACACCATTTTTTCAGGGTTCTCATAGGCCGCCTCTTGCAAGGGTTCAAAATTCTTTTTTGGGTCAAGTTTTTTGTAGTCTTCTAGAAGTGATTTGAGTCCCCTAAAAGTCGCCTCAATGACTCTGTCGCTCTCCTCAGGCACCACAATGTCTTTGAGCAACACCTCAAAACAAGGTTGAATATTGATATAGGCATCAATTTCTTTTCGCTCCACAACACTCACAACCACCCTAATAATATTGTTGGGGAGTTTGATGATTTGTTTGATTTGTGCCACAACACCCACCCTAAAAATATCCTTGGGCCCCACATTGATGGTATTTGCGTGTCGTTGCGTAGCCACAAAAATGGTCTTGTCCTCACCCAACGCCTTGTTGAGTGCTTGCAATGATTTTTCACTACTGACATCAAAATGTGTGTTTTGGTATGGAAAAAGCACCTGCTCTTTGATAGCAAGCATAATCGCCGGTTTCTTGGTCT
>WQZE01000056.1 GCA_009780875.1 Bacillota bacterium
AAAATAGATGCACGCATATCTTTTGTGAGTGCTCCATCAATGTCTCCCCGACAAACACCCTTGCAATCTACAATCAAGTCATTCCCATCAAATTTTGCACTCCCCCCAATACTCGTAATGATTTCACACATTTTTTTGATATCACTGAGAGGCGTTGTATTGTGTATCACCACAGTGTCCTCTATCAAGATGCAACAAGCCAAGATGGGCAAAACAGCATTCTTGGCCGCCACAATATCCAGTATACCTTTGACCTTTGATTTTTTGATGATTAGTTTTTCCATACCCCATCATATGAAAGGACAAGACACCTTTGTGCCTTGTCCCTGCTTTTTGTGATACCATTGTGAAAAAATTCTTATCTTGCTTCTTTTTCTTCAAGTCCGCAATGTGCAAAAAATTTGTTGAGCCCATCTTTGCCCTTGCTGTCTTGTTTGAACACCGCTGTATCAAGCAAGATTTGCTCACAGGTAGCATTGATTTCATCTTTGAGGTTGAGCGTTGCTTCTAGTTTGGAGGGCTTGCTGCTGCCTTGTGTTTTGAAAAGTTTATCTATCATTTCCTCGTGGCACTTCATTTCGTCCGACAACTTGCCCGCTGTGTATTTGAGTTCTTTGGTTAAGTACCCTACAATCTCGTCCATTTGTGCATCCAATCTACCAGGCAACACAAACAATCCCATCGCCTCAATCAAGCCAATCGCCTCTGATTTGATGTTGTGCTTGTCAGCGTGTGCGTGGAATACGCCGTGAGGATGCTCTTTGGAGGCAATATTGGACCTCAAAATGATTTCCAATACATAGCGGTCTTGCTTGTCACGGCGAACACACAAAGATGCCGTGTGATGCTGTTCTCCGTTTGTGTTGGACAAAAGCCCTACGCTCTCATCACTATAAGACTTCCATTTTTCCAAAATGTCATTGCCAAAAGCAATCAATCTATGCCTATCCAAACTGACCGCTCTGATTGCATTGTTGTACCAATCAATTTCGCTCACGGTCACCAAAGGATGTGCCGCTGACTTGAACACTCTCCTGTCTTTTGCAAAGAACATTGGCAACGCCTTGTGTCCGCCCTGAAAATGTTCGTGTCCCAAAATGCTCCCACCAACCCCAGGCAAATCTGAGTTGCTCCCCACAAAATAATGTGGCAAATGGTCCTGCACATCCAACAATTTGGTAATCGTTGTTTGGTCAATCACCATCGGCGTATGCTCTTTGTTGATGACAATAATATGTTGATTGAAATAACTATATGGCGAAAACTGCATAAACCAATCTTGCCCAGCTACCGTGAGTGGCACCGTTCTCATATTTTGCTTGTTGCGTGGTGCATAGCCCTCGTTTTCTGCACAAATCCCACACAAAGGATACCCGCTCTCGGTCGCTTGTGCTTGTTTGACTTGTGCAACACTAAACTCAGGCTTTGCAAGATTGATGGTGACTTCTAGTTTGCCACTCGTAGCCTTGGCGTCCCAATGTTTGTTCTTGCTATTTTTGCACATATTGACATAGTTGTTTTTGATGCAATAGTCAAAAAGCCACTGTGTCGCTTTGGCGGGATTCCTTTTTTGTGCGACCGCAAACAAGTCTGCCAAGTCACTTGGATTTTTGGACAACAAACCCATAATTTTGTTGCCAAGATATTCTTTTTTGCTTGCATCTATTTTGCCGCTCTCCACTGCAAAATCCACGATAGGGTCAAGCAAACTACAAGGGCATTCAAGTGCCTCTACCACCTCGTATTCCACCTCACTCCCCTCATAGGTGTCAAGCCCAATGCTATCCAAAATTTGATTGCGTACGAGTGGCATATCAAGTTCATCCAACAACAAATGCACATTCGCAAAATACAACAAACTTTCTATCTCTTTGTATACCATATCATTCTCCTTGTGGCAAAAACCACTTTTGCCTACCACCTTGCAAAAAATGGTATGCAAATAGCCACATTGTCCGCTGTGCGGAATCCCAAATTGCCTTTGCAAATAGGACTTTCAATGTGGCATCTTGTTTATCTACCAAAATAATACCATATTTTGACAATTTTGTCAAGTTGTTTTGCACCCTCTGCAAATTTTTTTTATTTGCTTGCAACACAAGGGATTGTTTGTGCAATGATTCACACTTTTGCCGCTCAGTCAATACACTATAAGAGATGATTTGCCAAAATCCCCCCACGGCAATCACCGCCCGACAAATGAAAATCAATGGATACATCTACATAGAGCATTTCTTTGTTGTATGTAAAGGAGCAATATTTATGAACACAAAATTTAGAATCCCCGGCGTGAAAATTGGACTTTTTGATTGCAACGGGAAAATGGTAGCGTGCGGCAGGACAAATCGCAACGGTGAAGCCACCTTTGACGGCATTCCTCTTGGGCAATACTTGGTCAAACAACTGGATGGTCCCAACGGCTTTGACAATGTGGGCGGAGACTGCGTGCGAGTCAACTTGCGTAGAGGGCGTGAATGCGACCAAGTCAATTTTGTAAGCGTGCAAAGACACGGTGCCATCAAAGTTACCAAATGGGGCTACAACGAAACCGTCTGCAATTTTGATTGTGGATGCGGTCCCAAAAAACTCCCTTGCAACCCCTGCCACAACGGTCGCTGCAACCGTGACACCCAAGGCCGCAACTTTGCTGAATCCGACGATGTCATTGAGATGATGGATGGTGATTTTGTAGAAGACGAAATCAACCAAGACCTAGAAGACTAGCAAGGTTGCAACCGATACATTCTTACACTTACACCCAAATCTTTTGCACATTGCATAGTATAATCTACCACATATTTATCACACACTAACAATACACAAAGGAAAAAACACAAAAATACAAAAGAAACCAAAATACAAAAGAAAAACCATAGCACCCGCTATGGTTTTTCTTTTTGCGTACGGATCATAGCCCCCACCCATCACATCGCTCAGACCCCGAATACTGCCACACTTTTTCCCTATGCACTTTTTGGATAGTTGCAAACCAATATCGCCAAATACAAAAAGGGAACTCCTAGACACCAAGAGTTCCCTTTGTGTATAAAATCAAGTGCAAAATGCAATTGAATTTTGCACCCACACCCAACAATACATACAAGTCCCTTGTGCCCAACATCCCCTTACCCAAACCACTCACTGCTTTATTTTTGAAACCATAACATATTCAGTCCTGTAATAATCTTGTCAAAGTGTGCACCATTCAAATCAATTGTGGGCAAGACATCTATGTGTGCTGCCACCTTATCCCTAGCCTTTTTAATTCTGGCAATCGCATCCTGGTTTTCATCAAAAAATTTTTCAATTTTTTCTCTCAGTTCAGGAAAGCACTTCCTATTATTCCACAAACTGCATTTGTCATTCTTTCCTTGTCCAATCAACGCCCTAAGACTAAAAGCAATGCAGCATTTACAATCTACTACTATTTTAATGCTGTAGGGCATTAAAACACATTACGCCTCGTTTCAACACCTACTTTTTTTGATTGTTAGACACATTATATTTATCTAGTTTACTAAACTCATTTTCATCTGGTTGAAACACACAGTTAAATAACATCTCAACAATTTTGAGTAGCAATATACAATCATCTTTGGTAGTTTCAATTGGAATGTTTTCATGCTCTTTTGAGTGTGCTACTGTGTCGCCTGCAAGTTTTAAATAATTTATTGTTTCCGCCAGTGTACTCGGTGGATTGCATTTTTCTATAAAGGTCTTTATCTTACTTTCCAATCTAAATTCTTCACAACCACACCGTTCTCTCAAAACCATTTCTAAAAGGCTACGACACAAGAATGCACACGACTTGGGTGATGCTTCCAAAACCTGATAAGCCTCCAAATATGTGTCTCTATATTTTTTGTCTACATTGTCAAATTTCTTTGGTTTTATCTTATTTTGGTTTTTCTGCACCTGGTCAAATGCTTTGTGTGTAAGCGTAAATATAGTATTCTTTTTTTGCGGTGCATTCACACCCCAAATATGAATATGACTAAAAGCGTCTTCTCGTTTTATGTTATTACTTTGCAAAATATACTTTTGCTCTTCTAATAAATTTAACCAATAAGCCCTATCACCCTCTTCATACAGCAACGGACTTGGTATGTTGTTAATATCAAATTCAGTCTTATCATATTCTTCTGTCAAATTTTCTAAAATTGCATTTAGTTTTTCTGCATGGTTGCAAGGATAACTATGCATTAGTTCATACACATTAATTACAGTGTCTACATTTATTTTATTGGTGTCATACGCAAAAAAATAATCCACATTTTTGTTTCTCTCGTATAGATTAGGTATTTCTTTTGATAAAAAATTATATATTGCGTTGGCTCTTTTTTGTGGTATAGGACTTACATTGTCAAAAATATCCACACCTTGAAACATAACACTCTCATGATACCTAAACCAAAAACAATGATTGCATGTCACAACATAAACACCCATTCCTGCGTGTTCAATTTCACAATATTTATTTCCACAATGCAACGGACATAGTTTCATACTATCAATTCTACTTGCCATTTTTCTCCTTAAAAATATATAAACTTACGCTCACTCTTTTTACAAAATTTTTTGTGTGTTAATAATTTCGTTTATATATTCCCAACCCCTCTCTGCACAGCGTACCTACCAGGCTACAATTCCCAAGATAGGCATTATTCGGGTTTGTTGCCTGCATTTTGATTGCCTGGGTTGTTCGCTTTCAACAAAGTATGTTGGGTTTTCCATAGCGATACAATAACATATCTTTGACTACAAGTTATATCATTTTGTCAAATAGTTGCATAGAAAGTTATCTATGAGTTTGATTAAACTATCAAAGATAGGCAAATTTTTCAATCTATACTGTTCTTTAAGTCCGCTTAATGTCTCACCATTTGGAAATAATATTGGCAATATTTGGTTTTTAATATTTTCGTTTTCAAATAAACGGCGAATAACACTCGGCTTTATCTCTTTAATTTCGTCAATAACTTCTTCAAAATTATTGTCAAAATTTATTTCTGGCATTTCAGGCAACTCATCTTTCCATAATTTCAAATGCACTAATAATTCATTCCAAATTTGTATATTGATACCTGCTATGATTTGATTATCAAATAACTGTTCTCCATAACATAAACTTGCATTGCATTGATAATGCTTGTCCATTCTTTGCATTTCTGTTAAATAATAATTTTTATTTTTAACCAATGATTTATCTACAAACCACATAATTGGCATAATTTGATTACTCGGATACCTTTTAGAAACTTCAAAAAACTTATTTTCAAAATTTTGAAACTGTCCCCTTTTTTTCGTTGAATCGTGATCATCTCTTACTTTTTGTTCAATCATATAGATAATATTATTTTGCAAAAACAATTGGTCAATGTGATATATCTCGTTGTTTTCTAAAACAATTCTTTTGGTTAAGTTTTGATACCCCAAAACTTCAAAATAAGTTGTAAATATTTCTTCTAATGCATCACCAAATTTTATTTCGTGCGATTGTGTAATATTTTGAATTAGTTTTGTCGTAGGTTTTGTAGGACGAAACAATCCAATGTATCTGTTCGGACTATTTGCAACGCTTTCCAATAAGCTTACTCTACTACCGTCAAATAAGCGTCTATTAAATATATTTTTAAACTCTACATATGTTATTAGGTTAGGTACTTTTTACCTCCAAAATATATTTTTGCCTTATATCATCTATCAATACAAGACGCCCATCTCTTTCTACTGTCCAATACTTCCACCCATTAAGTCTATCAGAGTTAGAATCCTTTAATCTTGCTATTGCACTATGAATGTCGGTAGGCTCTTCATTTTTTCTTGTTATTTTACCATTATTCATCAAGAAAAAATAAGGCATGCCATTATAGAATAATTTTTCACCAACACTAAAATAATTTGCTTGTATCATTTCTTCAAAACTAACTTTCGGTGGTTTATTATCAAAAACCGCTAGTTCAACATCACCAATATTTTCTTTAATATTGTCTAGCCTTTTTTGACCATACTCGCAATACTCTTGGCTTTTTTCTATCATCAAATACTTTCTACCCATTTTTTTTGCAACAGCACCTGTGGTCATTGTGCCACCAAACGGGTCCAGCACAACATCCCCAATCTTTGTATTTAATGCAATTATTCTATACAAAATTTCAATAGGCTTTTGAGTGGAGTGTAGTTTATTCCCATTTTGATCTTTTAATCTATCATCACCTTGGCACACTCCAATCCTCCACACCGAACCTAATTGTTTTCTGACTCCACTTTCAAAGTCCTTTGCCCACACCGTATCTTTGTTTAATTCCTTAGCCGTCTTGTAATTGAATGTATACCTAGCATTTTTATTTTTAGTTGCCCATATCAAAGTTTCATGTGCATTGTTTATTCTAGTGCCTTTAAAGTTTGGGGTAGGGTTAGTTTTCCACCATATGACATCATTGATAAACCAAAGTCCCAAGTCTTGCATAATACCACCAATCGTATAAATACACTGCATACCGCCAATAACCCAAAAACTACCATTAGGTTTTAACACCCTCATGCAAGCAGATATCCACTTGTGGGTAAATGCTTTATAGTCTTCTTGCGTGCTAAATTGATTATCCCATTCATCATTACAACCATCAAACTCAATTCCAGAGGGACGATTTAAAACTCCTTCCACTCGCATCCA
>WQZE01000057.1 GCA_009780875.1 Bacillota bacterium
GTGAATATTGGCGACAACGCTTTTTTGAACAATCGGACATATTTGACAACCATCAATTTGCCTAGCACACTCAAAAGAATCGGGGCAAGTTCTCTCAATGGTTGTAGAAGTTTGGTTTTTGAGAAAGGGACAATACGATTGCCAAAGGGGTTGGAGAGTGTTGGAGGGAAGGCCTTTTTGAGCTGGGGAAATGAGAGTGGCGTAAGTCTCTCCAAGGTGTTTATCCCCCATAGTGTTATCTATCTAGGTGGCAGTATTTTTTTTGGTGTTACAGGCCAAATAGATGTATATTGTGAGGCGACAGACCCAAGTGTTGACTCAGAAAGCACGGCAAGTGGGTGGAGCCGCACTTGGAATAGTGATGCAACCATTGTTGTGCGCTGGGGAGCAAGTGATGTGGGCTGAGTGCTAAGAGCAGATAGAGATTTGATTTTTTGAGATGTTGTAAAAAAGAACTTTGCAAACGGTGTTTGTGAGGTTTTTTTTTGAATGTTGGAAGATATGAAATGTATGGTGGAGTGTGTTGCGTGTAGGGGTGGTGAGCAAATTTGGTTGCTTGTTTTGTGATTGTGTGGTGCAAGATGGGCGATCAAAAAAGGTCAGGAGAAAAGTGTAAAAACAAGTATAAACGACGGAGTATTTTGCAGTGTGGTGCGTTGGCAAGCAAATTTGGTTGCTTGTTTTGCGGTTGTGTGGTATAATAATCATATTGAAAATAAAGATTGCAAAAGATGGCTATAAAATCAGTTGTAAAGAAACCATTCACCCTCATTGAGTGGAGCGAAATTGGGGTGCAATATAGGCAAGCAAAAAAGGTCAGGAGAAAATTGTGAAAAAAACAAGTGTAAAAGTGGACAGCAAAAAAAACGATGTGCAGGGTAGACACACGGTGGATACCAAAATTTTTGAGGTTTTGCAAAGCCGTGGGTATGTGTATCAGTGTACGGACAGTGAGGGTTTGCAGAAACGACTTGCGAGCGGGGAGCGACTCACTTTTTATTTGGGGATTGACCCAACGGCGGATAGTTTGCACATTGGGCATTTTTTTGCTTTGATGATGTTTAGGCATTTGCAAAGAGCGGGGCACAAGGGGATTTTGGTGATTGGGGGTGCTACGGCGATGGTGGGTGACCCGAGTGGCAAGAGTGATTTGAGAAAGGTGTTGACAGCGGATATGGTTGCCAAGAACATTGCCGAGGTAGGAGAGATTGCCAAAAAGTTTGTGGACACCGTGGGGGACAACGCTGCCGTGATTGTGGACAACAGTGAGTGGCTTGCCAAGTATAGTTATATTGATTTTATGCGAGAGATTGGGGTGCATTTTAATGTAGCCAAAATGCTTGCGGCGGATGCGTATGCCAAGAGACTTGCGGGGGGTGGGTTGACCTTTTTGGAGATGGGGTATATGCCTATGCAGGCTTTTGACTTTGCTCATTTGCACAAGGCGTATGGGTGCGTGTTGCAAATTGGGGGGAGTGACCAATGGGGCAACATTGTGGCGGGCACCAACTTGGCTAGAAAGAGAGGCTTGGCAGAGGGGGTGGAGACCAAGCAACAAGAGGATTTGTTTGGGCTGACCAGTCCGCTCCTGCTCAACAAAGACGGCAACAAGATGGGCAAGACGGAAAAAGGTGCGTTGTGGGTAGCAAGAGACAAGACCAGCGTCTATGATTTTTATCAGTATTTTTACAATATTGATGATGCCGATGTGGGGATGCTTTTGCGACTTTTCACGGATGTGCCGCTCTCTGAAATTGAGACCGTTTGCAAGCAAGATATTCTCAAAGCAAAAAAATTGATGGCGTATGAGATAACCAAGTTGGTGCACGGCGTAGAGGATGCGGACAAGGTCTTGCAGGCGGTGGCTGGATTGTTTGGTGGTGGGGACGGTGGCGAAAATGCACCGCTCAGTGCATTTGCTGTCAAAGGCGGAAAGATTGGCGTGGTAGATTTGTTTTTTGAGAGCGGGCTTGTGGCGTCCAAGGGAGAAGTGCGGAGGTTGATTGAGCAAAACGGATTGGTGGTGGATGGGCAAAAGGTGGCAAGTATCCAAATGATGGTGACGAGACCCAAGGACAAGAATTTTGTGCTCCTCAAAAAAGGGAAAAAGAACTATATGAAAGTGGAGTTTGTGGACTGAGGTTGGCAAGGCAAAAGGGTGGTTTGGGAAAGAAAAATGATTGCGTGGGTGTGGGGCAATGGTTTTGGGCTTGGATGGCGATGGTGTGATGAACCAATGGAGCCGTGAGATGCAGATGGCACAAGTGCAAGGGGTGCACTTGATGGAGAGGGATAATGGCAAAATTTGGAGTGGATGCGTCGCATCCGTATGAACTCAGCGCGGAGTACAAGCCGATGGGTGACCAACCTGCAGCGATAGAAAGCATTGTGGACGGCATTGAAAACGGGCTCAAAAGTCAGGTGTTGTTGGGTGTGACGGGGAGCGGAAAAACCTATACAATGGCCAACATTATTGCAAGGCTTGGGAGACCCGCCTTGATTTTGGCACACAATAAAATTTTGGCGGCGCAACTTTGCAATGAGTTTAGGGAGTTTTTCCCCAAAAATCGTGTGGAGTTTTTTGTCTCGTATTATGATTATTTTCAGCCGGAGGCATACATTGCCCGTACGGACACCTATATTGAAAAAGATATGCAGGTCAATGATGAGATTGACAAGTTGCGAAACAGTGCCACTTGTTCGCTTGTGGAGCGGAGAGACACCATTGTGGTTGCCAGTGTGTCTTGTATTTATGGTTTGGGTGCACCGGAGACTTATTATAGGATGACCATCTCTTTGAGGCCGGGGGCGGAGATGGGGCGTGATGTGTTGATAAGGCGATTGGTGGACATTGGGTACAAGCGAAACGACATTGAGGTGGCACGGACAAATTTCAGGGTCAAAGGGGACACGGTGGAGATTTTTGTGTCGCACAGCAGTGAGTACGGTGTGCGGGTGGAGTTTTTTGGAGACACCATTGATGCCATCAGTGAGTTTGATGTGGTCACAGGCAACAAGAGAGCGGAGCTCAAGCACTGTGGGGTTTTCCCAGCCAGTCACTATGTGGCGGAGACCAACACGATACGAGAGGCTTTGATTGAGATTGAGAGAGACAAGGAGACGCAGGAGCAATTTTTCAAGGACAATGAAAAACTGATTGAGGCACAGAGAATCAAAGAAAGGGTCAACTATGATATTGAGATGCTGAGAGAGATGGGGTTTTGCAGTGGGATAGAAAATTACAGTAGATATATGGATGGCAGGCAACCAGGAGAGCCGCCTTATACTTTGCTTGATTATTTTCCCAAAGACTTTGTTTTGTTTGTGGATGAGAGTCATATTACGCTCCCACAAGTGCGGGGTATGTATCACGGCGACAAGTCAAGAAAGGTCAGTTTGATTGATTATGGGTTCAGGTTGCCTGCGGCTGCCGACAATAGACCGCTCAATTTTGAGGAGTTCAACCAGCGGGTGGGGCAGGTTGTGTATGTGTCAGCGACGCCGGCACAATATGAGTTGGGGCTCAGTGATAATACGGCTACGCAGATTATTAGACCAACGGGGCTCTTGGACCCGGTCATTGAGGTCAGACCACGCCAAGGGCAAATTGAGGATTTGGAGAGTGAGATAAAAAAGAGTGTGGCAAAAAAAGCAAGGACGCTTGTGACCACGCTCACCAAAAAGATGGCGGAGAGTTTGACGGAGTACCTTGCCAACCACGGCACCAAGGTGCGGTATTTGCACAGTGACATTGATACGCTGGAAAGAATAGAAATTATTAGTGCTTTGCGGAGAGGGGAGTTTGATGTGTTGGTGGGTATCAACCTTTTGAGAGAGGGGTTGGATATTCCGGAGGTCTCTTTGGTGGCGATTTTGGATGCCGACAAAGAGGGTTTTTTGCGGAGTGAGAGCAGTCTTGTGCAAACGATTGGTCGGGCTGCCCGCAACAGTGAGGGGCGAGTGATTATGTATGCTGATGGGATGACGGGCAGTATGCAAAGGGCGATTGACACCACCAATGGGCGTAGACAAGTGCAAAATGAATACAATGTCAAACACGGCATCACGCCCAAGACCATCTTTAAAAAAGTGTCCAACACGCTAGAAATCACGATGGACGCCAAACCTCAGGTGGACCTAAACGACATAGCCCGCACCATTGATGGACTCAAAACAATGATGGATGTCGCCTCCAAAGCCCTTGACTTTGAAACCGCTATGAAACTTAGAGACCAAATCGCCGAACTAAAAAAATTGGACAGAACGGCAAGAGAGGGCAAAAGGAAAAAGAAGGAGTAGGGGGTAAACGGTTTTTAAAATCCAAATTTAAATTTCCCGAAATTGTTTGACAAATTTGGGAAATTTTTGTATAATAGTAAGATACGGTTTTTAAAATCCAAATTTTTGTTATAATAGTAAGATGGGGTTGAATAATGATACGGATAGTGTAGTTGTAAGTGCAATATTGTGGGGCAAGTTATTGACACATAAAAAGGCATATGGTATACTGGAAGAGTGAGGATGATTGCAAAAAATAGTCAGAGGTTGATGTGGAAAAGAATGCGGCGGCAGTAGGGAGAATGACGGGTGAGGGTAAGCCTAAAATTTTGCAATACAATCTTTTGAAAGAGGATATTGAAAAATGCAAGGCGTATCTTGATGTCAACGGTTTGCCAAGCACAAATTTTTTGGACATTGTGGAGCGATATGATGACTTGGGGCTGCGTAATGGAACTTATGATATCGCCACTGGCAAGGTGGTTGATTTAAAAAAAGATTACCGTGGGTGTTATTGTGTGGCTTTTCAACAAAATGGGAAAGATTTTAAAAGGCGTGGTTATGAGCCCTTGGAGTATGACAATGCGGTGTATTATTGTATGGTTCGGTTGGGGTTGCGATGCTTACCACGCATAGGTGTTTTTGAGGGTGTGGCGGAAATTTCTTTTGTGACCAGTGATTTGGGTAAGGCGTTTGCGTTGGCGGAAAAGTTTAATCAATATTGTATTTGGAATATTGACAAGTGGGAAGAAAGACGAGTGAGTAGCGAGATATATGATGCAGAAACCAATCCTATCAAAGCATAGAAAATGGGGGACAAATTGTTTCTTTGAAGAAGGGGAGTATATGAGTATAGAGCGTAAAAATCAAGGCAATACAAATAAAATAAACTATTACTTGGATTTGACGGAAGAGTGTAATTCGCTCGTATATAAGCAAAATTTGGCATACTACCATACTTTGGATGGGTTGATAGGTATGTTTTTTTCGTTGCTTACGGTAGAAGAGTTGAAAAGTCTTGAAGGTCAAGTGTCTAGGAGAGCGTTTGCGGAGAGTGTGCAACCACGCATTGAGCATATTGAGAAGTTGATGTGCCTTGATAAAAAAGATGAAAGTAATTTTGGCAATCAAAAAGCAATACAAGAGTTTTTGGATAGTAGTAAACAGTTTGTTACACTATTTGACAATTTGAAAAAAACGCTGGATGTATATGCAAAGGAGATAAAAATCACTGAGGAACAAAAAAACTTTTTGTTGCGTGGAGTGGAGGTCAATTATACTTTTGTTGCAAACAATCAACGCATTGGGGAAAAAATGTTGCAATGTTTGCAAGAATCCAATAAAAATATGTGTGGTGATAAGAAGATTGAAGAAGAATATAAAAAATCTTTTACCAATACGGAAGTACAGCAAAATTCAGAAAAAACAGGGAAACAGGTTTGGAGTGGCGTTGGAAAAGCAGCGTAAATGACAAGCGAAATGGATAAAATGTATCCTATCCAGATCAAGTAAAATGCTCTCCAAGGCGAAATCTTGGAGAGCATTTTTGTGCGGGTTTGCGTCTAAGAGTGGCAAAGTTGAAGGGTTGGTAGGAGCCAGAATTACAAAGAGCAGTGCCAATCCTCTATGGTTTGAACGGTGCTTGATGGTGGGGTTGGGGTGGATGGTTGTGGGGTTGGTTTTTGAGTGGTTTTTTTGAGGCGGAGGAGGTAGAAGATTTGTATGCAAAGGATGAGGCCGTTGGAGAGCCAGATGGAGAGGCCTGAGAGGAGGGTGTTGTCTAGGGAGAGTAGGATGCCGTAGGATATCCAAAGGAGGCAACCGATGGCGTTGATAAAGCGGATAAGTAGGATGTTTTTGAAACAGAAACTGAGAAGGACACCGGCGGATGCTAATAGTCCTATGATGAGAATAATGATGTCTATCATATAAAAGGCTCCTATTTGTTTGTACATAGTATAACACAAGATGAGAGAATAAGCAAGTATTTGCAAAGGGATGTGGTTGGGTGTGGGTTGAAAAGTGGTGGGGGAGTGATGGGGATTTTGTTTTGTGGGAGTATTTTGTCACAGTGTATGATAGGCAGGGGGCGAGAGATTGGTGTTGTGGTGAGAGAGAGTTGGAATAAAAAGTATTTTGGGGAGTGTGACAAACGGGTGTGTTGGGTGTGCGTTTTGAGAATGTGCAACTTGTACAAAAATTTGGGAAAACTTTGGGCAGTTTTTTGTTGTCGTTGGGGGTGTGGATGGAGTATAATTGTATAGTAGATAAGTAGATAAGTAGATAAGTAGATAAGTAGATAAGTAGATAAGTAGATAAGTAGATAAGTAGATAAGTAGATAAGTAGATAAGTAGA
>WQZE01000058.1 GCA_009780875.1 Bacillota bacterium
CACGATACGAATATTTAGTTATATCTGCAATCATTGTCCACCTCCTACCATGCAACACCCTATGTTTTAGGGTTTCTCCACTGCCGCCACACAACCCCATCTCATGGGCATACGCTCGCAATTCTTGTTCACTCATTTTATAGATGTTCATTGACACCGCTCCGCTACAATTCTTTTTATTCTCCTTTGAAATATCACTTAGCTCGTATAAAATCAAGGTCGCTTAATTGTGGTAGATTAAATGTATTGGGGCTTACAAGCGTGGGAATAAAAGGCATTCTAACATACCCACTACTTGCCTGAAAATCACTGGTAGTATTGAGTGCATATGTTCCATCGGTTTTTTCTACAATCAAAACTTCTCTATCTAAATAACTACCGCCACTTGCACCACTATCTCCAACTGCTATCAATGCATAGTTTTGTATCTCTTCTTTAATTCCACCCCTGCCAAAAGATACATAGCGTGTCGCTCCCGATATTGTCACCTGAGCGAATATTCTCTTTTGCATATAACTAGTATAATATTTTTTACTACTAGTCGTTACCGTAGCATCAATGTACCCAATATTAAAATTGAATTTTTTACTTTGACCATAATACAACCTATTTCCATCCGCAAATACAATATAAAAAACATTGTCAAACTCCGCTATCCAATCACAACTTATACCACTTACGCTAGCTGGAATATATGACAACTGCAACATTTCTATATCATCTATGCTATTAAATTTATATGCATACCAGCCTGATATACTATTTTGGACAACGCCGTATATGCCTTTGAAATTGTTTGAGTAAAAATGATTAAATATCCCTATTGTTCCAGCACTATCTCCAAATGTTCCCGTGAGTTCTTTGGTTTGAAAAGTAGCAAAATCCGTTGTATATATCCAAAAGTATGTTTTCGCATTGTTACCAAACTGAAAAATACCAAATTCATTTGTCTTTTCAAAGTAGTGTACGCTATACCGAGAGTTGAAATTTACATTGTCAACAGTAGTATGCACTAATGTCCAGTTCGCCAAATCTGAGGACACAAAAATATCTTGCTCATTTTTTCCATTGACAGCTAAAACAAGCACTACTTTGTCGCCCGCAATCAACGCAGTAATGCCATTGTATGATTTTTCTGAGTCTATCTCAATATCAGTATATTGAATATCGCTTAATGTTTGCCAAGAACTAGTAGAAGTAATAAATAGTAATCCTGTCTTATCAAACTTAACTTGAAATCCGTACCACTTACCATTAAAAAATTTTGTTGGGGCTGCATAGCTAACATTATTGGAATCATCCGTAGGTGGGTTAATATCTATCTTTTTATATGTTGCTTGTGTTAACTGCGTAGAAACAAATGCATCACCAACAACACCATACAATTCAGCATACTCTGCCTTGCTTAACTCTCTACCATCGCATTGTAGCCACTTGCCATCCGCAGTCTCAATATTGCGTGCTGTGGTTTTTATATCGCCTATGTCGCTAATCATATCGGAGTCTTGACCAGGAACCCCGCCCCAATCATGCAGTATTAACCAGTCCGCTCCACCGCTTGCGTGGATATATAAGTCATAGCGTTGATTGTGTCCTATTCTAGTATCTAATTGAGCCGTCAATTCTTGTTCAGTTAATGTATGCAAAAATACATAAGCTTCACCCTCGTTGGTATCGGCAAACAAAGGCAAAGGATTCTCGGGACTAAATATGCCGTCCATTATGGTCACGCTTGTCCCATCTCGCCCAGCAACCCCTTGCGTGCCTTGCACACCTTGTTCGCCTTTATCGCCCTTGTCGCCTTTATCGCCGACAACCCTACCTAAATTGAAATCCGCCATTTTTGCTCCTTATCAATTTTTGTTTTTGTTGTTCCAATTTTTTAACATCTCGCCTTAGACATTGTAGTTGTTCCTCTCGGTGATTGAGTTCAAAAAACTCAACTCCGTACTTAGCCCAAAATTGTTCGTAAATCATCATATGCTAATCTCCTAAATTGTTAACACCAAATTGCCATCTTGTATACTCAAAGTCGGTGGGGCTATATCATCCGTAGTTACCACCCATAAGTTGCCATCCGCTCGTATCTCTACTCTAAAATAACCGCTATCTAACGGAACATTGATTCCACTCTCGCCCTTGTCCCCTTTTTCACCCTTTTCTCCTTGTATGCCTTGCTCCCCTTGAACTCCTTGTAAGCCCTGCTCACCCCGCTCACCCCTTGCCCCAGTTTGTCCTCGTAGGTTAACTTGTTCACCCATTGTGCTATCAGGATTTTCAAATGCTAAGGCAAAACCACTCCACTCATGATTTGGCTTGTCGCCCTTTTCTCCTTGTATGCCTTGTTCCCCTTGAACACCTTGTTCTCCTTGTATCCCTTTTATATTCTCAAAAGTAAGTTTGCCACTGTCCGCCACATATACGCTAGCCTTGCCGACATTGTCCGCTAGTGTGTCGTCTACCGGGAATAGTCTGTTTATCTTATCAATCGCTCTTATGGCATCTTCAAGTATATCAGGGCTTGCCATTGCTTCTTTGCGATAGTCCCTATGCGTTGCCGTAATAAGCACTGGTATACTTACCCAGTTAGTAGTATTGTTATCGCCCTCAAAAGCACTAAATGTCAGCCAAGTATTACCAGCAAAGGTCATACTTTTTGGCATAAAAAATGATACTCGCTCTTCGCCTGGCTCAAAGGTTAACACTTTGAATTCTCGCTTGGCATTAACCATATGAACGGCACGAAACATATTCTTGTATTGTGGCGGGTAGTATATTTCAAACTCGGTCACTCCATCTTCGCCAGCGACAATTTGGTATCCGCTCCGCTGGGCTACCATACTCACTTCGTAGCCGTTAATGTTTTGTCGTGACTGCTTTGTTTCCAACAACCATATTGATACATCTGCCATAGACTACCTGCCTTTTTTATACTGAGTCTCTAATTAGTTTTACTAGATAGCCTTTGCGTGTGAGTTGCTGAACCAAATAATCCGTATTATCATCGTTAGTTTGGTGCAATGAAAGCAATTTTTCTAGCTCAGCAACTCGCTCACGCTCTTTATTAATTTCTAAAACTCCAATATCATAGCTTGCTTGTAGCTCTACAATTTGCTCTTTATAGATTTTACATATTTCTATCAAATCATCTATTGTCTCTTTATTCTCTACAACTGCCACACTTGCATTATTTGGTTCAATCTCTTGCCCAGTGGTATTTGTCTCAACCAACTCATTTTGTGGCAACAATAGCGTATTATTGCTTTCTACGGTAATATATTCATAGTCTACTGGCAAACATGGGTCAGCGACAATTTCAAAAGGTATATTTACCTTTGTAGGTATGACAGTTAGCAATTCTATATAGGCATCCTTAGGATATTCTATTTTTCCATCTATCATAATTGCCTTACTGTCATCTAACTTAAAATGCCGATACTGTCTAGTATTGGGGTCTACATATCTTGCAATATATTTGCTCTTGCCACTCTCTATGATTGCCTTGTTAAGTAGTTCAGCAAATCCTACACCTTGTATCTCATATATCAATATCTCTTTTTGCTCTGTTGCTAATTTATGTTCCATTACAATACTCCCTCCGTTTTTTGGTCAGTATCTATTTTTGTTTGCTCTTGTTTGTTGTCTTTTGTTAGTGTCGGTTTGCTGTCTCTCAAAACTTGATTAATAATAGATTTAATAAGTTCTCTTATCTCATCCTTGCCTACCAACTTTTCTAATAGCGACCATTGTGCGTGTGTGAGCATAGCTTGCATTTTTTTGTAGGCTAGTTCCATCGCCTCGTGGTAATACTTCTCGCTCCACTCGCCCACTTTGCGTAGTGCATCTACAAACTCTTGGTCAACTGCCGCAATCACAGTTGGTGCATACTTGGTCAATAATTTGATGAGTGGGGCAACCAGCCAACTAGATATCTTACTTCTAAAAAGTTTGTAAATTACACCTAGTATAGTTATGGCTATGCCCAATCCTGTCAATACTTGTGGACTACTTAGCCAATCCCCAAACTGCTCCCAACTTATTCCTAGTGTTGTACTTATCATTGTATTTTCTCCTATACTGTCTTGTTTTTATTTTTTATTGATGATTGTCTACTAAAACAACCTTGTTGTGCTACACCACGCACCATCATCTGCAAACTCTACTAGGTATGCTCTTGCCACACTATCTATTGTTGGGGTACACAATACTTTGTGTCTATTGTCTACAAAGCCGTATGTCACTGGTGTTTCTACATTGGTTTTGAGTAAACTGTTTAGGTCTACCACCGCTCTCCCTATATACCATTCTTTGTCTTGTTTCATCTTGATTCTCCTTATCTATTAATCCTAGTCTTGCTGTAACGACTGATTGCTACAAAATTGACAATAATGCTCACTACCACAAATATTGCAATGCCTATAACTATCTCTACGCTTAGGGTTATATGCTCATAGGCTAGCACAGTACATCCTACTCCTAATCCCACCCACATTGTGGTACTCAATAATATTAGTAACATTATTTATCTTGCTCCCACTTTTCAAGCCGTTTACATAACACTTTGAGATATTGAAATAGTGTTCGCTTACAACAACCCATTATGCCAACTTGCTCCGCCAAATCCCTTTGCCTACCAATAGGCAAAGTAGCGATTATTTCGCCGTCCAAAAACTCATTTAACTTGTTAAATCGCTCGTTCATCTTATCATAAAATTCGCTTATCTCCGCTCGTTCCGCTACAAGCCTAGCCCTAGCACTATCTACTTGCTCTTGCGTTTGTGGTATTCTAGCGATACCTTGCTCGTTTGTCTTATTTTCGTTTATCATTTATTCTCCTTTATATCCACCGTATAATCAACGGTACTAACACAACCGCCGCCACATACACTAATACCGCTACAATCACCGCAATCCAAATATTTTTGAATAAGACATTGAGTTTTAGGGCAAAGGTGCTTATTGGTGCAATAGTCACACTTGCCACAATAAAATACACAACAAACCAAAACCCAGCCCCCATTTTCATCATCTTTTGTTGCCACTGAGGCACCGTACTCTCTACGCAGTAGACTTGACAAGCATTTTTATTGACATCAAAAGTAGCCTCGTTTTGTATCTTTTGTGCTGTGGCTTTTTGGGCAGTCAAATGACTATCTACAATATCTTTTGCATTGTCCGTAACTCGTTTTTTTACATTCTCGTCACTACTAATCAAATTGATTGCCGTTTGGTTTGTCGTTGCATTAAGCAACTCTGCCGTGTCCGTGCCTTTGAGTGTTTCAAAGTACGCTAGTGCGTTATTGTCATCTTGCGTAGTTGGTATGACAATACCACTCACACCATCCGCTCCATTAGGACATATCGTACCAGGCACGCCAATAGACAAAGAAAAGTCTAATGCCTTACTCTCTTGTTCTATCTCACTATTGCTTGGTATTGGCTCATATTCACTCATTCGCTTTTCCTTTGATTTTATAATTTTTTGTGGTATAATAAATTATGGATAAAAATATTGATTTGGACAAACAATCATACAAAATCTTAAAAAGATTTTACAATAAGAAATCTATAAGTTTTTCTTATGGTAATCCTATGCTAGAAACTGTAAACAACTTGCACCTAGAAACTGATTTTCTTGATTGTACAAATTCAGTTTTCATACATTCTGAAACATTTACATTCAAAATAACGCAAACTGGTATTTTGGCTATTGAAAAATATAGGCGTCAACTAAGGCAAAATTTTCAATCACTCATTGCTACTGCTTTGAGTATTGGTAGTTTCATAATAGCAACGATTGCTCTTATTGTCAGCATAACACAATAAATCATTTATTGATAGAATAACCTTGCCATCAACCGTCCAAAAATCCACTCGTTCACCTTGTACTGTTTTT
This sequence comes from Bacillota bacterium, assembly GCA_009780875.1. Taxonomy (GTDB): domain Bacteria; phylum Bacillota; class Clostridia; order Christensenellales; family Pumilibacteraceae; genus WQZE01. The sequence goes on from WQZE01000058.1 coordinate 5,897, forward strand.
GTACACACTTTGATAACTTCTATCTTCTCTACATTATATGCAAATTGCAATTCACTCATTTGTTGCTCGCTCATACACCCATTATACCATTTGTCAAGCGTTTTGCATCTACTTTGCTAGCGTCCTATTTATTTCAACTAGCGGCTTTTTTCTACTACCCTGTTTTGCTTTGAACTTTTTAAGTTTTGTGCTATAATTGTATATGAGGTGCTTATGAAAAAAGTATTGTCAAAAACATTTTTGCTTGCATTCGTTGCAACTTGCTTGTTTGCTTTTGTTGCGTGTAGTAAAAATGAACCTGTTGACCCAAACACGACTTATGTGTATATCACCGATACTGGCAAACTGTACCACAAATCAGGTTGTTCGTACTTGTCCAACAGTAGTAACAAAATCACTTTGGCATCTGCCAAATCACAAGGCTATACTCCTTGCTCTCGTTGCAATCCGCCACGCAGTTTGACCATTGATTTGCACGATGATAATTGTGGGGATTGTTGTGATTGCAACGACATTGATTGTGATGGCGACCATTGTCACAATGATGCAGATTATCATATAGTTATTAGGAGTTTGATTTATGGGTGATGCTTGGATTGCTATTCTATTTATTATCATTGGTGTTGGCTTTTTAATATACTATTTGGCTGTCGGTAGAGCAAGTGCCAGACAAC
>WQZE01000059.1 GCA_009780875.1 Bacillota bacterium
AAGACAACAATCAAAAACTCCTTTTGACTGTACTCTCTCACAATTTTGTGTATCTTTTTGACAAACACACAGGTTGCATCTACGACCGTCAAGTTTTTTTGTTGTGCTTTGGCATACTCCGCCTGCCCCACACCGTGGGCTCTCAACACAACGGTAGCACTCTTTGGCACACTATCAAGACTCTCCACGGTTTGCAAACCTTTGGCGTGCAGTCCCCTTGTCACGCTTTGGTTGTGAATAATCTCCCCCAAGCAATACACACCTGTGCACCCCTGATTGGCTTGCAAAGCGGTCTCTGCGGCATCCACCGCTTTTTGCACGCCAAAACAAAAACCACTTTTGTTGTCCAAAATAATTCGCATTGTTCCCCTTTTCTCCCAAGCACCCATTTTTGTTTTTTGACTAGGCAATACCCAACTCACAAATCTTGTGGCTCTTGGCAATCCATTTGTTGTTGGATTTGTTTTTGAAAATCTTGCCAAAACGACTTTTGGGACGGCTTTGCTTGTGCAAATTTTTGACACGCCTTGGCATACGCAAATTGCTGTTGAACCTTGTTTTTGTGTGCCACCTTGGCTTTTTGCTTTTGACTCTCTGCCTTTGCTTTGTCGTACCTACTCAACCATCCGTGCAATTTTTTTTGCAAGACGCACTCATTGTGGGTGCCTCGTTTGCACGACAATTTGACAAGCCTTTTGCCAATTTTTTGCTCACTCCAAAATATATGCAAAAAAACAAAATAATACACCACCGTTTGCACAACCCCCATCACACCCACGGTCAACAACACAAATACAAAGGGGGGCAAATATACCACCGCCAAAGGCAACCACAGATTGTTGAGTGCACTCATCAAAAGGGTGACCACCAAAAACCCCACAAAATATGCAAAAATCTCCGTGCCTACTTTGCCGTGAGACTTGAACACAATTTTGCGTTGCAACGGATAGTTGACCACTTGTGCAACGAGTACGGCAATCTCCACCGCCAAAAAATAACCGAGACCGCCGCCAACGACCGGACCTTGCGTATCTTTGACCACCTCATAGCCAACCAGTGCCCAACAATACTGTTTGCCAAAAATCGTATACAAGGGCACTTTGGGGAAAACAAACTCTATGCCCCGTGCCTCATAAAACCAGCCAATTTGTGGCAAGAATGCCACCAACACAAATTGCACCACCGTTGCTATCAGACTGACCAACAAAAACAACACCATCTTTTGGAGGGTGGCTGCGAGCCGTGGTCTCTTGGCGTACAGGACACCATACCAGAACACAAGATTTTTTAGCATATTGTGTCCTCCACAGCCTTTGCTCGCTTGTCTCTTTTGGCTTGTCGTTTGGCTTTTGTATACTTGCGTAGCCCTGCAAAAAAATGCCCATTGCACGCTTGCACAATCCCCTCCATCATTGCAACGGTCACCCTGCCGCCGCTAAACACCACGAGGTTTCGCAAAGGCAATTCATAGGCTCCCATCAATATCAAATTGGCGATTCTTTTTTTGCCCAAAATTTTGCACACACGGACAGCACACCTCACAAGACCTGCCACAAACCTACCAAACCAACCTTTTGCATACCTGAGCATTTTGATACTGGTCTCACTGTCCACTCGCAAATACTTTTTGCCAAACCAAAAAAAATTCCTACCCACAAAGGCGTACGCACGAGGGGGGAGCGGGCTTGCCAGCAAGGCTTGGTACTCCGCTTCGGTCACTCTATCCACTTTGCCCAAATAATAATTTTGCAAAGACTCCACACGCTGTGGGCTTTGTGGGAGCGTGGACGCAATCCGTACGGTCTCACCAAATACAATGTCTAGGCTACTAATACCTAGTTCCACCAAGTACTCTCCGCCCGCCCATTGCCAAGCATCCGTATCACTGTCAAAAAAAGCAAAGTCTTGTTGGGTCAGTGTGAGTTGCACCTTTTGTTGGCTCTTGGGCTTGACCCAAATTTTTTCAAAGTTTTTGAGCACCCTTTTGCCACCCCAAATACAATCTGGCTGTGACACATAGACCTGCAACACTTGGCTCCCCTCCATTTCACTCTGATTGACCACCTCACAACCAATGACCCACCTATCCCCTTGTTGCAAAAGCGAAACATCGCCCACCACCAAGTCTGCATAACCAAGTCCGCTTCCAAAGGCATACTTGGGCGTGAGCCCTCTTGTCACAAAGTACCTATACCCAACAAACAAAGCCTCTCTGTACTCCGCTGTCCGCTGACGCCCAGGATAATATGCAAAGTTGGGGTACTCCAAAAGGCTCCCCGCAAAAGTCTCCGCAAGCCTTCCGCTTGGATTGGTCACTCCCGCCAAAATATCCAAGACAGCCTGTGCACCACCTTGCCCACAAAACCCTGTGTACAAAAGGGCATCCACGCCCTCATCCCAACTCGTGTCCACCGCCCCGCTAGACGACAGCACAACCACTACGGACTTGCCCGCTTTTTTGCACCGACGCAAAAGGTTGGTCTGGTGCTTGGGCAGACAAAAACTTGCTTTGTCAATGCCCTCCACGCAAGTCAAGTCGGTGTCCCCCACAAAGCACACCACCACATCCGCTTTTTTTGCTTTTTTGCAAAACCGTTTGGCACAAGCCACAACTTGCCAATCATACTCCGCACATAGGTCTGCAATCGTGTCCACCTTGCACGCATTGACTTGGGAGGAGCCACCGCCTTGGATTTGTGGTTGCGACACAAAAGGACCCACAAAGGCAACTTTGACGCCACCTTTGAGAGGCAACCGCTGGTTTGTGTTTTTGAGAAGCACCACACTTTGACTCGCAATTTTTGCGGCAAGTCTATGTTGTTGTTCAAAGTCAACGGTCTCGTGTTCTTGTGTTGGCTCTTTATGCTTTTGTTGACTTGTCTTGCACGAGAGTGTTCGTGCTACACTTGTCGCAATCTCCTCTTTGGAGAGTTTGCCCTCTGTGACCGCCTTTTGCAAAGCGTGGTCATAGGCCCCAAACGAGTGTGGCATTTGCAAGTCACTCCCCGCTTTGAGTGCCTCCACAGCGTCTACGCAACCACCCCAATCCGACACCACCATTCCTTGATGCCCAAACCTGCCACGCAAAACATCGGTCAACAAATACTTGCTTTGATTGACATACTCGCTGTTGATTTGGTTATAACTACTCATCACCGCTTGGGGCTTGCCTATTTGGATGGCAAGTTCAAACGGTCGCAAATACATTTCGTGCAGCGTACGCTTGTCCACCACGCTGTTGCTGGTCATCCTACTGGTCTCTTGATTGTTGCACGCAAAGTGTTTGAGACACGCACCCACTCCTACGCTTTGGAGTCCCCTACAATACGCCCCACCCAAATGCCCACTGACCGTTGGGTCCTCACTAAAATACTCAAAATTGCGTCCGCCCAAGGGGTTCCTTTTGATATTGACCCCAGGTCCTAGCAAGATATCTACACCATAGTACCTTGCCTCTTTGCCAAGAGCACGCCCCATCTCCTGTGCCAATGCTTTGTCCCAACTGCACGCAAGTACGGTAGCCGTAGGAAAACAAGTTGCACGCACGCTGGCACCAATCCCCAAATGGTCGGTCGCTTTGTCTTGTTTGCGTATGCCGTGCGGTCCATCAGAAAGCAACAAGGAATCTGCCAAAAGATTGCCCTCGCTATCAGTCACTTGGGCGGTATGCCAAAAATCAACCCCACTACACAAGCGAGTCAGCGTTTGCAAATCCAATTTTTCAAGTTGCTTTTTCACCATATGACCTTGTGTTGCAATCGTCTATTGCACAACCGCCTTTGCCACCTTGTATGTCCCTGACTTGCAAAGCCCCAAAAAGGTAATCGCACCAATCAGCACAATATAAATCTCCAACCTACCCAAAAACATTCCCATCATCAACACCCAGAGCGTGCCCGTACTCGCCGTGGGTCCCGCAATACCCACAGAGAACCCAGCCCCAGACAAAGCGGAAGCAAACTCAAAGATACCCTCAAAAACGCCCCGTTGCGATGTGGCAACCAATATCATTGCACCCACGGCAAAAACTAAAAAGTACAAAATGACAAACCCCGTGGTGTCCATCACCACGCTTTCGTCAATGTCCTGCTCCCCTTGCACTCGTGTATAATGGAGACTCTCCACTCTCCTTGCGGGTACCAATTTCTTTTTGATACTGATGAGACCAATACGCAACAACAAATAAAACCGATTGAGTTTGAGCCCCCCCGCAGTGGAGCCCACACACCCTCCAATCAACATAGCCACAAGCATCACTCCCTGCAAAAAGTAGGGCAAGTCTTGGACCTTTTGCACCACAAATCCGGTGGTAGACATAGCGGACATCACCCCAAAAACACTGCTCCCAAACGCCACACTTGCCGTCATACTTTGCAAGAGCACAAGCCCACAACACAGGGCACCGCCTATGAGCAACACGCCCATCAAGCGTATTTCGCTGAGCCCAAAAAACTTGGCAAACTTGCCTTTTGCCAACAACAAAAGAGCAGCAAAGGGAGTCATCCCCACGAGCATAAACAAACAGGTAACCCCTTGTGCCCACACGCCATAGGTCAAAAGGCTGGTGCTTTTGAGTGCAAAACCGCCCGTGGCAAGCGTGCAAATGCTTAGATTGATGGCATCAAAAACGGGCACTCCGCACGCCCACAACAACAAAGCATCCACACAAATCAAGCCCACATAGGCGACAAAAATGGTGCGAACCATCCTTTTGAGATTGGGCATAATATGACTATCACTGTGCCCCTCTGCACTGTACAACAGCATTGCTTGCTTGCCTTTGACAAAAGACAAAATCACAATGACAAACCCAAGCCCTCCAAAAAATTGCATAAGTGAGCGATGAAACAAAAAAATGTTGGGCACGGTATCCACATTGAGTACACTAAACCCCGTAGTCGTCCAACCACTCACGCTCTCAAATAATGCGTGCAAAAATGACATTTTGAGCCCCAATACAAAGGGCAATGCTCCTATCAAAAAACTGCACACCCACAAAGCAAGCACGACAAGTGCCCCCATTTTGGTAGCCATCGTGGCACGGACTGGCTTGGGTTTGATTTGTTTGGTAAGGAGCCAAACCAAAAATCCGCACGCAATCATTCCAAGTCCTGGCAACAAAAAGGCGAACCAATACTTTGCCTCCTGCCTAAAAAAAGGCAAGACAAGCATAGGCAACAACAAAATGATGCCCAGTATACCCACGAGCGTACCAAAGTTGAGATTGTTGGTTTTGGTTGTTTTCATATGTTTTGTGACAAAGCAATCTCTTGCTTTGTTATGATTGCAAACTTTTGCCTGTCAATTGTTTGACAGCTTCTTCTTCGCTATGTTCAAGAGACAGCAACAAAAGAGTGTCACCCTTTTGCAAAACCGTTTGTCCGTTGGGAATGATATTTTTGCCCTCACGCATCACACACCCTATCAAAGTGTTTTGTGGCAACCGTGTGTCCATCAACCGCTTGCCAATGGCTGGGCTATCATCAAGGAGCGGCACTTGCAAAATATTGACATCACCAATCTCAGCCACAGAGGATATGTCCTCCATAAAAGCATTTTGCTCCACCACCTTGCCCACAAGCCCCACAGAGGAAACCGCAAAATCAACGCCCATTTTTTTGAAAAACTCGGCTTTGTTGGGGTCACCTATGATGGCCATCGTCTTTTTGACGCCAAACTTTTTTTTGCAAAGTTCACAAATGACCAAGTTGTCCTCATCACAGTGCGTCAATGCGACCGCCAAATTGGCACCGTAGGCGTCCGCATCGGCAAGCACATACGGTCTTGTCCCTTCACCAAAAACGGCATTGACACCTTTGAGCGTAGCCAACTCTTTGCACTGTGCGTAGTTGTCGTTGACCATTGTCACTTTGTAATTTTTTTTTGCAAAAATCTCTTGCAATGCCCTGGCTCTTTGGTAGCCACCAATCAACAAGACACGCTTTTTTGCAAGCCTACCACTCGCCATCTTGCACCTCACCCATAGGCATATTGACATAGTTTGTGTAAATCTCTCGTTGCATAATCTCAGACGGACACACCACCTCAATCCCCTGCCCCTCAAACAGACACACTTTGCCAGAGTCTTGCAATCTTGCCACCACCCTAGCACCCACAAACAAGTACCGCACCATTTGTGCAATCATAATATTGAGGTTTTCGTTGCTTGTCAAACAAAACACGGTAGTGTCCGCATCAATGGGCAGTGCGTTGGCTATGTGCATATCCGTTGCATTGGCGGCTTGTGTCATCCCACCAAAGGATTGTGGCAAACGCCGAAAACTATCCGCACTCTTGTCCACGACGGTGACCATTGCCCCTTTTTCGCTCAACGTGCCCGCAATGGCAGAACCCAATCGCCCGCACCCTATCACTACTATTTTTGTATTTTTTTGTTTGCCCATATATCATTACCTTTTCGCACCAAACGCTGCTACCGCATCGCACCGTGCTACCGCATCGCACCGTGCTACCGCATCGCACCGTGCTACCGCATCGCACCGTGCTACCGCATCGCACCGTGCTACCGCATCGCACCGTGCTACCGCATCGCACCGTGCTACCGCATCG
>WQZE01000060.1 GCA_009780875.1 Bacillota bacterium
ATTACCTGTATTACCTGTATTACCTGTATTACCTGTATTACCTGTATTACCTGTATTACCTGTATTACCTGTATTACCTGTATTACCTGTATTACCTGTATTACCTGTATTACCTAATTGTTCCATTTTCTTTTTAAGAAAATGCTTTTTCTCTTGCAAAAGTCTCCCAATCACAACTTTCCAAAACGGCTTATTTTTCCTATCGTGGAACCACACACACTCCCAAGCCATATACCCCAAAACAATCACATTGGACAAAGCCTCTCCCAAACTCGCAACTTCCCAACCCATCGCCACGCACGCCACTCCCAACACGATATACACCAAAACAAAAATCACATACTGCCTCATCGCAAATGTTTTCTGCACCCGCAGACTAGAAAACTCACGCAGCGATATCCCCCACATTTCATCACTCCCCTGCGATACCAACAACACCACCGCCGTCAACACAACCCCCGACGCCCCCAACACAACCCCCAACATCTCCCTACTCACACCATCCAACACCAAAATCTCTCCACCCGCCGCATACGCTACCACCAAATGTAGTTTCCCACAAAGCACCAGCGCCTGCAAAGCAATCGCAACCCCAAGCACCACACCAGCCACCGCTCCCGTCACATTCCTATTCCTACACCGCTCAACAAACACCTTGTATAAACCTCTTCTCATCGTCGCCCTCCCCATTTGCCTCTGTCAACGCCACTCAATTCCATTCTCTATCTTCTTTTTCAATCTCTTAAATGCATCCATCTTCTTTTGTTTGTTCCTCATTTTCCCTTTATGCTCCATTGTATCTGGTCTCGTTATTCTTTGTTTCCAAGGATTCCCCCAATCACAATTCAGCCAGTTCCTCTACACCCTGTGTGATAACCTGCGTCAAAACTAGCATACCCTCCAATGAACACCCAATCCACTTGCTTTGCTTATCATCTATCCTCTTGCATTTTTCAATGAGTCCCCTGAGAGTCTCAACCTTAGTTTTGTACTCCTTTTCACTCCTACACTCACCCAAGCACAATTCCCAATACGCAATGAAAGCTCTATACAAATCGGACCCCACAGGCATTAACTCCGCCACCTGCTTGACAAGTCCTTGAAAACTTTCAAAAACCACCCTCATATCCTCCTTCTTAATAACTTCAACCTGGGCATAATCCCAAAAAGCAAAACAAATCCTTTCCAAGGTTAGATACAACACCCTACAATCTACCATCATATCAATCCATCCTGCATCTACCGCAATGCTGTCTAATATTGCATACCCATCAATCGGTAAGGTAAACGCAACTGGTGTACGCAGTATCTTAACCCAGACCCCTATTGCTTTGCAATAATCATTTTTTTTAACATAAAAATCACCCAAATCCTTATACGCACAATGTAATCTTGTCTGCATTGCTGTTGCGTGTGGCAGATCATAACAATCTATACCTTGCAAAATCTCTACTTGATGAGACAAGTGTTTTTCCGCCTCCTGAAACACATTCATTTCAGCATAGAACGCTCCCAATCTACCATGACATTCTGCAACATCCTCCCTATGCACTCTTGCAAAGTCAGCATTGCCATAAGCCGTCAATATCATCTCTTCCTATCATGCTACGATCTCGTCCCGCCCGCCTTGTTGATTGTCTGCAAGTTGTTTTTGCACCATTGCTACCGTTTGTGCTATTTCAAAAAACTTCTCTCTTATCCGCACAAATCTCCACCATCCAAGGATTCCGTCATTTCTTCTACCTGCGGTCTATACAGCTTGATGCATTGTAAAAGAAATATACTCTCTCTCAAAACCCCCGCCTTGGCTACCGCCCTGAAACCAAATGATTGCATATAACCCATTGTCTGTATGCACAGTGCCTTTGCATTCTTATGCTTCCCATAGCGTATAAAAACCTTTATCAAAAAAATAACAATATCAAAATAATTTGCTTCAACATCCTTTTTTGTGCAAATATAAACACCCTCTATATCCGCATTATACTTTTCTCCTATATAACGCAGTGAATGTGGCAACAACAAGTTGGCATCCTTCTTCAATTCACACATCCATTCATTTGTTGCCTGCATCAATATATTTGCCACTTGATTAACCCACGCACAAAACTCCGCTCCATCCTGTTTGGATTTTTCAAGCACCGCCCGCTCCATCTCTTCCAAGCTTACCGCCAGTGTATCCAACCACTCTTTCCACATATCCCATTGGCTTGGGTCATCAGCGTGCAATAATCTCAACAATATCTCATATGACTTGTCAATCAAACATTCTTTGCGCTTAGCCATATCACCCAGTTGTCCATACATTCTTGCCATCTTTACAAACACTCTACACAGCATCCAATCTAATTTCCCCAATCGTTCCGCAGGGCATTCCTCATATGCCACAACGAACTTTTGGAAGTACTCTATGGCTTTCGCCGCATTTTGCAACTCAATAGTTCCATACAAATCAGCAATCATGCTCAGTGATTCCATTTTGTGTCTCCACAGGGTACCAACATCTTTTTTTCGGTACAATGAGCTCTCTTCACACAAGCAAACAATCTCTTCCCAAACCTTGATGGCATCTTCAAATGCACCTTTGTGCTTCAATATCATACCAGATTGCTCCAAAGCACAAAGATATTGTGGCAAATATTTATCTGGGTTGCGTTCACATAACAGCTTCATTACCTTGACTGCATCCTCGGTTTGTGCCCAAGCCTCATCCAAACACACCACTTGTCCACTCTCCACTGTTTTCAAACATCCCAAGTAGCAACCCCGATCATACACTTCCATATGATGGCAATGCAATCGCAAAAAAATTTCACTCAAATTCAGGCAAGTCATACATTTCAAACAATCAACATCATTCTCACAAAAAACTCCCACCTTATTGCCAAGACTATTGCAATCATTCCATACTCCCTCATACAAAAACAAATAAATTTCTGGACCCACTACACTTATATATGACATTCCAATCCCAGCCAAATCATGCAGAATTTTTGCAATATACCATGCCAACGAATTCTTCACATATTCGTCACTGGCTTCAAAATCATCACACATAAGATAACTACACAATAAAACATTTTCACTCAACACTTTTGGAGACGCCATCAAACCAAAAATTCCACCTTGCTCTTTTGCCCGCACCAAGGTGTCTCGACTTCTTTTGTATGCATCCACCATAATAGAGATCAATGTGTGATGACTTGTTCTTATTACCCTATCTTTGTCTACAAAGTATTTGTCCACCCATGATTGCATGTACCAAAGCAAAATCAATCCATCTCTTTGCAGCTCCGCATTTGATAAAATATGGTCACCAAAAAAAGCACCTATTCCCGTACATACCTCAACAACCGCAACTTTCTCCTTATCTGTCCAACCAACGGGCAAAAGATTCTCCAAAATTTCCAATGCTTCCAAATAATATCTCATGCATTGACCGCACTCTTGTGATAACCGAGCAGCCAAACCCAGGGCTTCCACCCTGACCGCATCTTGCAAAGTATACTCTTTTAACAGTTGTCCAATAACTCTCAACGCTCCCCTTCCATCTCTTTGTTGATAAAGCCACCTAGCATATTCCACTACAATGTCGCTTTGCAAATGATACTTTGTTACCAATTCCAATGCCCGTTGATACCGTGCTTCAATTTTTCGGCAATCTTGTTGTGATTCAATTTTGAGTTTAGCAACCATAATGCTATTTTGAATCTCACAAACCACTTGCAACCCATCCACTTTAAACGCATCCTGCTTTTTTGCCAACGCACCCAATTCTATTTGCAAGGCCGTTTCCTGACCACTTAGACGATCTAAGTGCTCAAAAATTATTTTATCCCAATCTGGACGATCATAATAGTCAAATAATTCTTTCCATTGCCCCGCCTTGGCCTGCACGCTGATTCTGTGGGCATACGCATCTACGCACTCGCCAATGGTGCTTACAATAATTCTGTTCTTCAACGGCTCTATCAATTTTTTCTTTTCTTCTTTCAGTAAATCAAAATCTGCTGCACTTTTATTATAGGATTCTATCAAAGCATAATCTTTTTCCTTAGCGGTTTTGCTGTTTTGTAGACTCCGCTTATATTTCAGTGCAAACATATCCTCTTTGACAGCATCAAACTTTTTGTCAAAAACGATGTACTCCAAATCATTAGCAATCACCTTTTCCGCATCCAATATCTCAAACAAACTGCTTCTATTCAATTGAGTTGTTTTGGCTTGATGCAGTTTACTGAGCAAAGACCCAAAATTGTTTGACAAACACTGTGTTTCAAATTTCACATTTGCAAATCCGCACACTTGCTTTAACCCATCAACTACACTACTCTCACTCACGCCTGTCCTAATCCGGAAATGCGCCAAAAACTCCCAAATCTCCTCATCACCAACAGCAGTCATCTTTTGACGCAAAGCAGTCGCAATGCAATCAAATCCTGTTTTCGTCAATTGCACCGTATCTATCTCTCCCTCAAAAGATTGACAAACGGCTCTTGCCAATACATCCCCCGCTCCCAATGGAGCCGTTGTAATCAATATCATCCGAAAATCTTTGTCAACCTGTTTTTCTTTTTGGTAAAATTCAAATGCACGAACCAAAAATGATTCCTTATTCCTATAAAATTTTGGATCCAACAAGTTTTGCAAAGTCACTGGCTTCTTATTTTGCATACAAAATTTACATTGATAAAAATCTCTATTGCTCCAAAACAATGATTTCATCGTGTTGCACGATTGTTTTTCAAAATACCTAACGACAAAATCGTCAAAAGGGGCTGCCTTTTGACACTCATCCTAGACCTGCCGTATCTGGCTTTCTATGGACAGCATTTCAATTGCCTTTGTCCAAAATAAATAATCTTGATAACTAAATCCTTTTTTAATTGACACTGTTCCCATGCAACAATTATATCACAAAACCACTAATTTTTCAAGTTTTTTTCAATATATAGATTTTATTTAAAATTAATTTTACAAAATCTCATACATCAGAGATTCATTATTCTCACTCCATCAAATGTTTTGCTATATTTCACCACATCCCTACCAACATAATCCAACTTATTGCTCCCTCCCCATCCGATCCACATCTCTTTCAATCCAACCGTTTGCAAGAAAAATTTTGTTTATCACCCACCTTGTAACACTGCTAATACGCCATAGGGATCATTTGCATCCTTATCGTTGCCTTGCCAATATATCTCAATTTACTTGTATCCCTGCAACCCATTCTGTATACGACCCCCATACAAAATTCCAGCACCTATCAAGCTTTCCCCTCTATCTCCTAACTGTAAATATGTGCTGTGTTGCCCTACATTAGAGCAGTCCTATACACCCAAACCAACAAGCCATACCCTCACCACGCAAATAATCTGTCATATTCAAACCTTTGTAGATATATATCACATCACCTGCTCCCTTGCTTTCTATCGGTTCAACACACAGTCTACACGCACAGCTATGTCAAAACTTAGCCTCTATCTACTACGCATACATTTCCCCTACATTAAAACAATCACATTAAACACTCCTTATACCCTCAAACAGTAAGCAATACCACTCCCCCAAAAAACAGCACCATCCAAAAAGAGATGCTGTCATTTTTGCACAGCCACAATAAAAAACGGTCACCCCCAAAGAAGAGGTGCCCGTCATTTTGCACGATGATACAAATTCTACAAATGTATGCTTGACTTGTCACAAGTTGTTGAGCAAGGCCAATCTCACAATCGGCTTATGTTCATTGCTCTCTTATTTCACCCATTACGCTCGGCTTTGCAAATTTGTTTGACAGTTATTCCATCTTTTAGTTTGTTTTGACATCAAATAATTCCTCAGGATTACGCCGTATCGCTCTACCTCGTTCTCTCTTACAACCTTGCACCCTCGCCTTTCAAAAAAAGTTCGTGCTGTCATAGAGGCGTAGGTCGTTATATCGCTCACTTGGATGCGTCTTTCCAGCACATCACAAATCGCCGTGCCGATTCCCCTGCCGACTTGGTCTTTGTCAACGAATCACAAATCAAGTTCTCCGGGCGACTTAATACTGCCGAATCCGACTATCTTGCCATCCTCCGTTGCAACGATGGTATCTTGCAATACCAAGCGTTTCCCCCACGCTAAATGGCTTGTCTCTTGGAGTGCCCATGCGTCCCGCTGACTTTGCGAATAATCCTTTGCATTGATACTGTGCATCGTTTCACAAAACAGCCGCCAAACCTCGGCACAATCGCTATCTTTGTATTGCCGTCTTTTCATTTTACCTACCATTTTCTTTCCTGCAAAATTTCAATACCTCGTAAAGTATTCTCCTATTCCCAAATCATCTAAGTCCTGCTCTCTCTTGGCGTGTAACATTTTCAATGGCTATCCTTGTCCTCTTATCCACCGTAATGCAAAAAGTTGTGGCAACAGCTACACAGCCAAACCTCGGC
>WQZE01000061.1 GCA_009780875.1 Bacillota bacterium
CCAAAGCCTTGGCTGATTACCAGAGTGCAAAAACTTGGGGGCAATACAAAGAAATGCGAGAGGCTTTTTTGCGTGCCTTTGAGGGGATGGAGGGTGTGCAAGTAGGCGGCGGCGTTGTGGGGAACTCTGTGAGTCAAAGTGAGTGTGCCCCACATATCATAAGTATATCCATACCAGGTATCAAGGCTGAGGTGTTGCAAAGTGTGCTCAGTGATAGGGTGATTGTGGGGATTGGGTCAGCGTGCAACACCAAACGCTCTGAAAATAGAGTGCTATCTGCCACGGGGCTCAAAAAAGAACAAGTAGAGGGCACGATTAGGATTAGTTTTGGGTCCCACAATACGATGGGAGAGGTGCAGACCGCCGCCCAAGTGATTGTGCAAGAAATCCAAAAACTCAGAAAGATAGGGGCGTAGAGGCACGAAATGGAAAACAAAGATATTATTATCATACGATATGGTGAATTGCATCTCAAAGGCAAAAACCGTGGTGTATTTGAAAGGCGGTTGGTTGAAAATATTCGGCACACACTGCACGGTATCCCTCACAAATTGATTGTGGACAGAGGCAGATATGAGATTGTAGATTATGACAAGGCAAATGAGCCAAGGATTATCAAGCAACTGTCTTTTGTATTTGGGTTACATTCTTTTGGCGTAGCCACTGCGTGTGAAAGTAATCTTGACGACATTGCAAAAACGGCTTGCCAATGTTTTTCGGGGCGGGGTAGTTTCAAGATTGAGACGCATAGAGCCGACAAGCAGTTTGCATTGACTTCGTTGGAGACCAGTAGAGAGATTGGCGGGCGAGTGTTGTTGGCGAACAGAAATGCAACCGTGGATGTGCACGCTCCGCAAACGACCATTTATGTTGATATCCGAGAAACCAAAAAAACCTATGTATATCTTGGCTTGCAAAAAGGTGCCGGGGGATTGCCCTACGGTACGGCAGGCAAGGGTGTGGCTATGCTTTCTGGCGGGATAGATAGTCCTGTTGCTATGTATATGATGGGCAAAAGAGGACTTGCTATGGATGCGGTGCATTTTTGGTCTTATCCATATACGAGCGAAAATGCAAAACAAAAGGTGATAGACTTGCACAAAAATTTGCAAAATTTTTGCCCAAAAAGCAAACTTTTTGTGGTGCCTTTTACCAAAATACAAGAGACCATCCACAAGGCGTGTGAGCCTAATTATATGATTACGCTGATACGGCGTGCAATGATGAGGATAACACAATTGCTTGCACAAAAGATGGATGCCAAATGTATTGTCAATGGAGAGTGCTTGGGTCAGGTGGCGTCGCAAACGCTGGACAGTATGACGGTGACCAATCAAGTGGTGTCTATGCCTGTCTTGCGACCGTTGATTGGTTTTGATAAGCAAGAGATTATTGAAGTAGCGCTCAAAATAGGGACTTATGATACATCTATCTTGCCTTATGAGGATTGTTGTACTATTTTTATGCCTCCCAGTCCGGTTACAAAGCCGTATTTGGATAGGTGTGTGCAAAACGAACAAAAAATTGTTGATTATGACCAACTCATTTTGGATGCGGCAAACAATACGCAGATGGTTTGAGTGTGCAAATAAAATATATCATAATTTTTGCAAAAGGAGCAAAGAATGTTGGACAAAGAATTATCAAAAATGTTGTCAAGTCAAGTCAATGCAGAGTTTTATTCTGCTTTTTCCTATCTGGCAATGAGTGCGAGTGCGGACAAAATGGGGCTCAAAGGTGCAGCACATTGGCTGTTTGTGCAATACCAAGAAGAACTCACGCACGCTACGCATATGTATGAGTACATTTTGAGTAGAGATGGAGATGTTTTTTTTGACAAAATTGACAAGCCTGTCTTTGATGGGAAAACGCTTGCAGCCGTTTTTGATGCGGTGCTTTGTCACGAGCGTGCGGTGACTGCGGGTATCAATGCCATTGCGACGCAGGCTATGAAGTGCTTTGACCACGCAACTTATCAATTTGTGTCTTGGTTTGTGAGTGAACAAGTGCAAGAAGAGTCCAAGGCAAGAGATATCATTGACAAACTCAAACTTATCAAAAATGATACAGGCATGTTGTTGTCGTTGGATGCACAATTGGCGACCCGTGTTTTTGTGGACGAACTTGCGGCTGCCAAAAAACAATAAAATTGTATGAAGCACAAAACCCCCTTGCAAATTTGCGAAGGGGGGTTTTTGAAAATAAACTGGCAGGAAAAGGTCACTCCATCAACTGCTCGTGGATATGATAGTAGATACTGGCGGCTTTTTCTTCCCATTTTTCGTAGGCCTGTTTTGCGGTACTGCGGTTCTCGGCGTTGAGCCTGATTTCAAGGGTTGTTTGTGCGGGGTCTATGATTTTGAGTTCAACGGTATAAGTGCCATCTGGGTTTTTGTAGTAATGACGATAGTACTCTTGGTTGCGGCGGAGAAGCATACGATTCTTTTTGACAAAATCTGCAATCTCTTCTCGCAACTCTTGGGGCAATTTTTCATAAAAATGAGAAATACACATACGCCCATCAGGTGTAAGTGAGTAGTAGTTGTTGTCCTCGTGCCTTGTCCTATGCAACATATTGGTCTCAATCAAATACCCAATGGTGTGTTGACAGTCCATATAAGAAAGCCAAGTGTTGAGACTCGTTGTGAGTTGCACCACGGTTGCATCCGTCATAGGCATATCCATCTTGTCAAAGACAAAGAGCAAGATGAGTTTGTTGAGTGTGTCTAGGCTTGCCGGCTCCATAGTCATCCTTTTTGTAAAGTGAAAATGCAATATTACAATTTTCTCTATATACTATTTTACTACAATTTTGGTACTTTTGACAAGTGATTTTGCACAAGTTTTGTTTGTTTGTTTTTGTATGTTTTTTGTTTTTGTCTTTTGGAGTAGTCCAAACACATTGGCAAAGTCCAGTAAATAGAGTGAGAGCAAATAAAAACCAATGGATATAAGGCTACATAGTCCAAAATTTGATACCACCCAAAATCCTTGATAAGGGATGTGCAAGAGTGAAAATAAGTTTTTGAAGAGTTGATAAAGATTGGTGGTGACCAAAAAAGTTGGCAGTATCAAAATCCCACATTCAATCAAAATAGGTACGCATTTGGAGACTTGCAGTCCAATGCGTTTTTTGATGAGAAGAATATCAATCAGACTGCTGAGCGTGAGAGAGCACCCAAAGGCTATGCTAAAAATGCGGAGGCTAAAATGCCCCCAAAAAGCAAAACAAATGCCAAACATCAAAGCACTGCCTGCAAGGAAACTGAGCAAGCCAAAAAACTCCAACTCCAAGGCGTTCATCATAGAGGATACAATGCTTTCAATCGCCAAGGGAAGCAAAATCCAAGCGCTGTATACAATGAATCTGCCGGCCTCTATGTGGTCAAACAAAAATTGTCCTGCATCTTGCCCAAGAGCCAAAAAAGCGGGCATAAAAACGCACGCTATGACGATGCTTATGGTGATGCCACTTTCTATACGCTTGCGTGTGTCGGGGCTCCTTTTGCTGTACAGAGCACTGATATCCGGCAACATTGTATAAGCAAGGCTCCCCACAAAGGTGAGTGGCGTAAAAAGCAAAGGGAATGCCATTCCAATGCTGATTCCTAGCAAAAAAAGTCCCTCTTCTTTGGTGGCACCTTGCAAGGCAAACAAGAAAGGGATGGACAAAGAAACAAGCATATTGATAATGCTAGAAGAGATTTTTGAAAGCGTGATAGGTGCGGAGTCTTTGAGAAGTGGTACAATGTGACCTTTTGGATTTTTGAGTCTTCCGTTTTTGAAATAATAATACACAAAACAAATGATGGCGGCAATGCCGCACGAGAGACTAAAAGTCAATGCGGTGACCACGAGCCGATTGGTGCCAATCCAGAACAATACGACACAGAGGGCAATGCGTACTGTTTGCTCAATGATTTCAAGAACACTGGATACTTTGTACATACCTCTGCCCCAAAGGGCTCCACGAATGCTGTTGCTAATGGAGGTTGCCAAGAGTGCGGGTAGTAACAAAACGAGGCACACAAAACTCTCAGGGGAGGCAAAGGCTTGTTGGATGTATTTGCCGCTGCTCAAAAAAGCAATGCACAAGAGGATAGAAAAAGACAGCCCCACCAGTATCCCGGCAGAAACCGTTTTCCCCTCCATCAAGAGTGCGGTATCTTTGTCAAAATTGGTCTTGTATCTGGCGGTCCATTTGCCAATCACGAGAGGGATTCCACTACTTGTGCAAGTAGCCAGCACAAAAAAAATGGAAATCGCCACTTGATAAATGCCAATGTTTACCGCGCCCAGTTGCCTGGAAAGATAAATTTTGAAAACAAAACCCATAATCCTTGTGAGCAAGGTCAGCAAGGATAGGATTGCTACGGTTTTGAAAAGTGGTCGCATACAATAAAATATTTTATAAACCCGTGTATTATGACAAATGCGTGCAATCACTTTGATTGCATTGCAAAAAGCCAAAAAAAATCAAATGGTCAAAAATAAAAATAAATTGCAAAATTTTGCAATCAAATGGTCAAAAATGGTTGACATTGAATTTGCAAATATGTTACAATATCTATACAATTTGTTTACAATATATTTGCAAATTGGCAAAGTTTGGTTATTTTAGAGATGGGTTTTTCTGGTACGCATATTCATCAAGTTGACGATAATGGGAGGATTCGGATTCCGTCGGCTTTCAAAGACGAATTGGGGGTTCAATGCAAAATAGGCATTGGAGCCAACCATTGTCTTTGGGTGCGTAGTGCGGAAAAATTTGATGCTGCATACAAAAAAAAGTTTGGAGACATTGATACGACCGATGTGGACAAAGTTGCCGCTCTCAGAAAATACACAAGCAAATGCTACAATGTGGAGTATGACAAACAAGGGCGATTGCTCCTGCCTATGCAACTCAAAAAATTTGCGGGTATTGACAAGAACATTGCAATCATTGGGGTAGAGGACTGGATTGAGATTTGGGATTTGGACAAGTGGAATGAATACGACAGTTTGACAACCTTTGATGAGGTGATGGCAGATTTCAACAACTTATCAAAACGGATATAGACATAAATTGGAGGTGGTTGTGGACAAGTTTGAGCATATCTCCGTTTTGTTACAAGATTCGGTGGGAGGTCTTTTGCCAAAAGAGGGTGGCGTATATGTGGATGGCACCTTGGGGGGTGGGGGACATACTCGTGCTATTTTGGATAGTTGTTGCTGTCAAGTGATAGCCTTTGATAGAGATGGTGCAGCCATTGACAATGCTACCAAAAATTTGGCAGAGTATGGCGATAGACTCACGCTGATACACGATAATTTTGCCAATTTTGAGCACCATGTGCATAGATTGGGTATCACAAAGATAGACGGAGTGCTTTTGGATTTGGGGGTTTCAAGCCACCAAATTGACACAAAAGAGCGTGGTTTTAGTTATATGCAAGAGGGACCGCTTGATATGCGTATGAACACAAGCGACAAAAAAACCGCCAAACAACTGGTCAATGAGTGCTCCAAAGAAGACCTTGCCAAAATTTTTAGGGACTTGGGTGAAGAAAAATTTGCGAACAGGATTGCAGCAGCCATAGAAAAACGGAGGCAAACGGAGGAGATTGCAACCACTACACAATTGGTAGATATCATAAAATCCAGTGTACCGTTTTGCAAAAATGGACACCCTGCAAAAAAAACTTTTATGGCACTCAGGATTGCCACCAATGATGAACTTGATATCTTGCAAAAAACGCTGGAATCTTTTGTACGGATGTTGGCAGTGGGCGGAAAAATGTGTGTGATTACTTTTCATTCACTAGAAGACCGCATTGTCAAACAAACACTCAAAGACCTTGCGAGTGGATGTATGTGTGACAAGAGATTACCTATTTGCGTATGTGGAAAAAAACCTGCTCTAAGAGTGGAAAAAATCATAAGACCGAGTGAGCACGAGATTGCCACCAACAAAAGAGCGACCAGTGCAACGCTAAGAATTGCTACCAAACTATAAAGAGAGGTGTCAGTGCATTTGACAACTCAGAGGAGTATCCCGTGATAATCAAAACAAGAAGTATTCATTCAGGTCTGACCACCCAGGCAAACGCACGGGAGATAATGGATGTTGCCTTTGAAATTGAAAATACTGAGAGACAACAGGCTGCACGCAATGAGCACAGTATGTTTATGCGTGAGCATAGGAAGACGGGTGTTTTTCACAATGATTTGGGTGTGGCAAACCGCTCTTTTGACACGCAAAAAAATCCTTTGGCAAGAATGCACGCCACGATGCAACAAGGCAACACACTCTATAATGAGACCTTGAGACCAAGGAATCCTCATCGTGGGGCTCCACAATTGGGGCAATATGGCAAGTCGTCCACACCGTATCAAAATAGTTTGATGTTGCACACACCCAGGACAGAAACCAA
>WQZE01000062.1 GCA_009780875.1 Bacillota bacterium
AACAAGACAACTTGCGGGTGAAGTGATTGCACAAGAGACAGGCAAAGGCAAGTTTAATAACTATGGTGAGTTTTTGAACGCTGTGCGACTTGCAAAAACCAGTATGGGTAGAAATATTGACCCACGACTTGAAAATGCCGCAAAGGGTAATTCGCAAGGTGTAGATGCAGATGGTGGATACCTAGTCAGTAAAGAGTTTATCAATGACTTTGAGGCGAGTGTCTATGATGAGAGTGTATTTTTTAATGACACTTTCAAAATGGCAATTGGAGAGGGCAAAAACGGCGTTACGCTCAATCTGCCCAAAGAGGGTTACAGTAAAGTTGGTACGGAAGAGGGTGTTGGCGTGTACGGCGGAGCAATGGCTTATTGGGTCCCAGAGGCTGGCGATTTGACCGTAAGCAAGCCAACTTTTGAACGCAATGAGTGGAAGCTCAAAAAAGTTGCAGCGGTTGTGTTTGCGACAAGTGAGTTGTTAGAAGACATCACAGCAATGTCTAGTTTTATGTCGCTTAGTGCAAGCACTGCACTTGCTATCAAACTTGATGATGCTATAATGAACGGTGCAGGGGATGCCAATGAACCACAAGGAATACTCAATACTAATTCACTACTCACCGTTGCACCAGCGGATGCAACAAAAAATATTACAGTAGATGACATATTCAAAATGTGGTCGCAAATGCGACCACGAGATAGAGCTGGGGCAAAGTGGTATATAAACAGTGACCTAGAACCTGAACTAATGAAATTAACACTAGGAAATATGCCAATCTATTTGCCAGCAGGCAGTATTGCGGGTGCTCCATATGCGACACTACTAGGGCGACCAGTCGTTCCAACGGATACGACAAGCGAGATTGGTACAAAGGGCGATATTGTATTTGCCAATATGCAACGGTATATTACCATTACAAAGGGTGGCATACGACAAGATGTATCTATTCATGTAGAGTTTTTGACTGACCAAACAGCATTTAGATTTATTATGCGTGTAGATGGCAAGCCAATGCGTGCTGAAAAATTCAAAAGGTTCAAGGGCAAAGGCGAGTTCAGTCCATTTATTGTACTTGACACTCGTAGCGGTGGCACAAGCGGAGCTGCTGCAAAACTATCTGCAAAGGATGCCAAAGCCCTAGCCAAAGCAGAGGCGGATGCCAAAGCAAAAGCAGAACAAGAACAACAAGACCAAGATGGAAACCAAATCCCATAGGCGGTAATTTATGGCAGACATTGTAGATAGATACGACAAGATGATAACAGCACTAGGTGGCATAGTCAAGCCAGGTATGGACATTGTAGACAGGCTTGACTTGATTGTGGCACTCTTAGAGAGCGGTGCGGGCGGTGGTGGAACTGGCGGTGTTACGCAAGGTCAAGTGGATGCCACTGTACAAACACACAACATAAGCGACACTGCACACGATGGGACACTCGTGCCATTGATTACAAGCGATGGTATAAATTTTGTTAGTCTCAATACACAAAGTCACTTTTCTGCTAGTTTGCAAACTCCGAATGGCATTATAGCCGTTGGAATATTGGAGGGTACAATAGGCGGCATAGACAACAACCGTGCTTTGGTGGTAGCCAATGATGAGAGTTTGACTACTGGCGAGATGTGGATTAGTCCAAGTAAGGGTGATAGCGGAGTGTCTAGTGATGGCGGACAAACTATTGACCCAGCAGTAACAATTGCAAAACTCACAAGAGCAAGTAATCCACTAGCACCCGCAGTTGCACAAGCAATTGTAGGACAAATAGACTGGTCGCAAGCAATAAGCACGGATAGCGGAAATGCACTCACTGTTGGATTGGATGGTAAACTTTATGTCTAATTTAATTACGCTAGGGAGCGATAGAAAACTATTTGTTGCCAAAAAGTTTTATGCAATGTCAGTAGGTGAGCAACAGTCTAGTTGTCCACTAATCAATAGTACAGGGAGCGGAACAAATAGGGGATTGTTTGATGAGTTTACTGTTGGAGTGTTAGACCTAAGCACAGTACAACGGTTTATTGCCAAAGTAGACTTTACAATTCACACGGTAATGAACACTACGACAAGTGGAGCAAGTGCAATGCATAGTTGGTTGAGATTAGCAACCACGATTATCGACTATGACACATTGGCACAATGGCTACTGCGACACGGCTACACAAACGATACGGCTGGTACTAGTGATGGCAAATTTTATGTCACCCGTGAGGCAATAAGTGGTAGGCAACTGGGATTGGTGTCAATAGATGGTGTAAGTATACTGGTCTTTGATGATGGCAATGCAAGCAATGCCTATGCAGACTTAGCGGATATACCGGTCGGTACTGCTGTCACAGTCACTAACATTTGGTCATTGAGCATACAGCATCCAAACTATGGCAAACTCAGTTGGACAATGAGCGTTGATGATTATTTTGATAAAATCATATTAGAACCAGCACAAGGAACAAGCAATGCGACAGGTGACATTACTCCACCATTGCCAAATGATGCAATTATTGTAGCGGAGAGTGACTTTCATAGGTCACCAACGAATAACATGAGTGGTGGTAACATAGCACTAGATACAAGCGAGATTGCAAGCGGAGTGTATCTAGTATGGTTTGGTTATGTAGTAGATGGCTTAGGGTATTACGCAGTTAGCACAACAATAAATGATGGAGACTTGCAAGTAAAGATTATATAAGATGGCAGAAACAAAACACATTCTAACACTAGATGAGGCACTAGTAGCGGTCAAGCGTGACAATGACAACTTGGGCGAAATTGAGCAACTACTAGCCGAAATTGACGCTATCATTGAAGCTGGCATAGGTCTTGCATGGCAAGACCAAGACACAATCCCACCGCTAGCAAAGTCAGTAGCGAGACTAATGCTACAAATTGAAGTTGGACTTGTAACAAATCCAATGTACCAATCGGCAGTAAGCAGTAGAATGTTTAGTCTACAAATGCTAGCATTAAAATTAACGGAGCAAGGATAATGGCGGATAACTTATACAAACCAGCAAATAAGACACACCAAGTACAAGTATACTACAATAACACTACACAAGATGAAAGCGGAGTGCAACAACTGCATAGAGTTTGGCTCAATCGTGAGAACAAAGGATTGTGGGCGGCGGTAAGGGATAGTAAACTGAATGAAAACATTACAGGGCAAGAGCAAGTCATCAATGTTGAAGTTATTTTTACAATGAACCACAGCAAGGCAATTATTGCAAACTGGGATAGACCATTGTTTATTAAATTTAAGGACAACACATACCGAGTTGTGGCAAAGCCTGACGAGTACAACTATATGTACGGAGATATCAAGGTTTATGCTGTCAAAGCAACGGATGATAAAAAAGCAGATAGCGAGGAGTGGTTAAGTTGAGTGTAATTTTGGATGCACAAAACAAAGCAGTACAAGAACTAGAACAAATCTTTTTGTCTAGTGGTTGGGTAGATAGCAGTTTGGTGCGGTATGATAAAGTCAAACTTAAAGCAACCAATGCTCCTATTTTTTATAGAATTACCACACCAAGTCAAGCCCCAGCAGTTATTATACAAAAAAGTGGAAGAATCACGCAAGCCAATTTATATTTGGTGTATAACTCCACACAAGCACAAATCAAAGGTGCGAGCAATAAACCGTATTCAACCAAACAAGTATTTTATATCACGCTCAACTACAATGACCCAAACCTATTTAGCAAGCCTGAGAACAACGAGTTTGTGCCATATTTTGTAGATATGCTTAACGGTTTTGCAGATAATTTATGGGTTGTAGATGATATGGGTGAGAGTGCAAGCGGGGCGAATGATGGTGGCGATTATTGGACATACCAAAGGCGACTAAGAGTAGAAAAATTATTTTGATAAGGAGCAACTATAATGGCAGATGAAAGAATTCAAGTGCGAGGGTTTACTAACCTAATGACTTGCCCACTCAATGCAGAGAGCAACGACTATTTGGGTACAAGCAAAAAGTGGTATGGTGAAGTGAGCATTAATGTCAAGTTTACCAAACCCAAAAAAGTTTTTGCGGCAAGTGATGACCCAGCGTGGGCAGTGCGGTATGGTGCAATCACTGGGAGCGGAACGCTTGTCTTGCGTGGCATTAAGCACGAGGACTATGTAGAGTTGTTGCCAGTATTGGCAAGTGAAACAGAGGGAGTGCGTTTTGGTGAAGATTTGCCAGAGCAGTTTTTTGGTTTGTCGTTTACGCAAGAGAGTACGGATGGTAGTACGGACAAGATGATTTTGTACAAAGTCATTGTAGATGGCGACCCTGATATTGATGCTAAGACTGTTGATGATGCTGGCAATGAGTTTGTGGACTTGACCTTTAATATTAGCGTTTATCCAGTGTTCTATCCCAAAAAGGATGGCGGTCGTGGTAGAGTGATAAGGGATATTGTCAATAGCAAAGCCAATGCTGACCATTTTGCAGAACTAGCAGATACAATCTTGTTTCCACAAGAATTTGAAACACAAGAAGAAACGAGAATACAAAAGATAGAACGCAAGGCACAAAGAGTAAAGGCAAAGACTGATACAAAGAGCGATGATAAGGATACGCTATGATTAAACGATATGGTAATACCAAGACCTTTGATGATGGTGAAGGCAACAAGATTGTATTCAAATTCAATGGCAACTTGTTGACTCTCTACAAGTCGTTCGTAGGTAATGACTTGCTAGATGATTTCGCAGAGTTTGCCAAACTTGATACAAACAACATTAAAAAAATAGAAAAGCATACTGGCAAGTCTATTGATGCATTTAGAAAACTACCACAAGCAGAGCAAGCCAAAATACTAAGCAAGGCAAAAGTAAGCAATGACAAAGTACAAGACTTTATCAATGGCTATATGCTTTGCTTATATATGAACTCTTTGACCACACAAGAGCGAGATGAGATAATGGGGGCAAGGGATAACGCATTGGAATACTTGCCCACTCATTTTTTTAAGCGGACAGATATTATGCAAAGTGCGATAGATATGCTGACACAGTTTGTGCTAGATATAAAAAAAAACTGAGTAGCAGTGGTGGCAAAAAATCTAAGTACGAGTTTGACTTTACGACCTATCTGCTAATGAGTCTTGCCGACAGCAACGCATTATGTCTATTAGAACAAGACCTAAACATAACGCTAGATTTTATAGCACTCAAAAGAAACATTGCACAAGGGAGTAGTGAGCAAGGAATGAACCTTGAAGAAGCAAGGAGTAAGTTGCCAGCAAGGTTGTAAGGAGCGGTATTGTGGCGGATGGAATAACAAAGAATTTTGATAGTCTAATGTGTGTAGATATTGCAGATATGCTCAATAAGTATACGGCAAAGGTAGACCAAGTTATACCCATAGTAAAAGAAGAAATAGACAAGGCGGCGGAACAAGTCAAACGAGACATAGATAATGGAGTAAGAGCGGAACACTACCAAACTGGCGAACTTGCTAGCAGTCTGACAATAAGTCCACTAGCTAGTAATGATAAACCTAATGCAAAGAAATACGGCTATGAGATAGAGTTTAAAGGTGAAAATGCACATGGTGTACCTTACGCCAAGATTGCCAATATACTCAATTATGGCAGAGATGCATTTGAGGGGTCTAAGACAAAAAAAGCCTATGGTGGCATTGAGGGGTCACATTTTATTGACGAGGCAATACGACCACTCAAAGGCTTGACAAAACGAATAAGTGAACGGATAGAAAAGCACTTGCTAGATAGTGAGAAAAAGTAGGAGCGAATATGGCAGAAGTTGCAAGAAATATTGATGAAGCCACTGCAAAAGTCAAAGGCTTTACGCAAGAGATTAAAAGTGCAGAAACCGAACTTAGAGCATTGGACAAGGCACTCAAAGTTGACCCTAGCAATGTTGATTTGGTCACGCAAAAATACAATACGCTTGCCAATCAACTGGCTCTTAACGAAGAAAAGGCACAAGCACTCAAAGACCAAATAGCAAACTTAAAAGCCGAATGGGACAATGGTGATATTAGCCAAGAAACCTATGAGAAGAATCTAAAAAAGTTAGAGCAACAATTGGTTCTCACAGAAATTGAAACTACTAGACTTACAGCATCAGTTAGCCAGCAAAATGAGGTAATGCAAAACCTTAGTGTGGATGACTTTACGAGTGGACTTTCAAAAGCGGAGGGTGTTACTACAAGCCTTGATACGGCAGAAAAAAAGATGACTTTTTCTACTTTGACAAAGGGTTTGCGAGATGCAAAAAAAGAAGCATCAAATTTCATGTCGGCAGTTGGTTTTTTGTCTAGTGCTTTGTCAACAAGTCTTAATCTTATCAATAAATGGGGTGAGATGGATGCTCTTACCAAAATTTTATCTACGCTAAGCATAGTGGCAACA
>WQZE01000063.1 GCA_009780875.1 Bacillota bacterium
TATCAAGGTATCAAGGTATCAAGGTATCAAGGTATCAAGGTATCAAGGTATCAAGGTATCCTATTGTCATTGTGTGAGCCTACAAATTTGCTCACCTCTTGTATATTATAGCACTTTACAAATTTCTTGTCAATCATTTTTTCAAAAAATTTAAAAATATTATTTTACCCTATCAAAAAAAAAAGCATACCACCAAGAGTATGCTTTTTTGTACTTTATTTTTATTTTCTAGCAGATGCTACACCGCTTTTTTGATGATATCTATGGTACGCTTTTTGGTCAATTTTTTGAGAGGGGCAAGGGTCATCAGTGCGGTGCTACCCAAAGTGAGAACCGCAATCACGGCAATAGAGAGACCTGTAAGCACAAACGAATTGTCTATCATAAAAAATGAATTGACCAACGGCAAGAACGCTGCACCCACACCAATGGCAGCGGCCGTCACGAGCACACCCACAAATCCACATCCAAACATAAAGATGCCATCAAGGTCTCTACGCCGTATGCCCAAAGCACACATAATACCCACTTTTTTGCGGTTGCTGTCCACAATGGACAACATAAAGTTCATTATCAAAAGCATAGAGAAGATGCTCGCACCGCCCGCTATCCAAAGCGCTGCCTGCCCTGCTCTGACTGAAAGTTGGTATATATAGTTCATCCCCTCAAAGGACGGTGTATAAGGACGATACTCATACTTGACTCCAAAATACTCGTGTTGCTCAAACAGCACTTTGTCTTGGTCGTAATCCCCTTTGAGGGCCACCATCAACCTACTAGCATTTGCAAAAGAGTCATCTATCACCGGTAGAATCTCGGAAATCCATCCATTGCCCTTGCCCAACAACACCGTATTGGCTATCGTATCCGCAAGAGAGACCGGTTGCCCACCAAACCTATCCGCATACCGTCTAATACGATCTGCTTGATAGGTACTTTGATCCAAAAACTGGTCAAGCACAAATCCTGTATTCACCATACCCACGACTTTGATTGGCTTCAACCCCGTATCCGTCTCTCCACCGCTGTTGTACACCTTATAATAATACATTATCTCATTGTCAAACAAATCGTTGGGCGAAGTAATTTTGTGGGTCTCCCCCTCTGCATCTTGATACTGTGCCCCCTCATAGTACGCATAGTATACAAAATCCGTAATCGCAACCTCATCATAGTCAGGATTTTCGGCAGGCAATCTACCATACCCCTTGATGACCTCAATACCAAAATCCTTTGCCATACGGTCATTTTCCAACTCCATCAAACGAAAAGAACCATCACCAGCGGACCAATTGGTGTAATCTGAATACATCTCGTCCTTGTGAGCACCCAGCACCAACTTGACTGGTGCCCCTAGGAGACTGTTATGATATGCCAAAGCACTGGTGTGTGTCTGCTTGATTTGTTGGATTTCTTCGTCTTTCATCCGGTCGTCATTATTGGGGTGTCCGTCATTTTTGCCTTGATAAGTGCGGTTCATCCCCACAGCACGAGCCCCATATTGATAAAATTGCTCCAAATCTTTTTTGAGAGGTACAAAAGTAGAGACAACAAACGCCGTCAAAAAAACGCCCAAGATGACCGCAGGCAACAAGATGGACATCACAAGCCGCACTTTTTTTGCGACCATCCACCCCATCCCTGTTTTGAGTCTGAGCCCTGCGGGCATTTTTCCCGTTGGTTGAGCCCCACTTGCAACCGCCACGGCACTTGACTTGGAGATCTCTTGTGCTGTCTCACGGGATACATCGCTCTCCACAAGCCCTGACACAATGGACACCACACGGTCGCAATACGCTTGCGTGTTTTCTTTGTCGTGGGATACAACGATGACCAACCTATCTTTGGCAATGTTTTGCAAAATTCCAAAGATTTGCTTTGCGTTCTCCTCATCCAAATTGCCGGTGGGCTCATCACACAAAATGACTTTGGCATCCTTGACCAACGCCCTTGCAATGGCAACTCTCTGCTTTTGCCCTCCGCTCAACTCTGTCAGTTTGCGGTTGGCAAGTTCTGCAATACCCACGCTTTGCAAGACATTGTCTATCACCGAGTGATTCACTTTTTTGCCTTGTATCCAAAGTGCCAAATTGACATTTTGGGCGACCGTCAAGTCGTCCATACAATAGAACTCTTGAAAAACAACGGCAATTTCTTTGTTGCGATACTCATCCAATTCTTTTTTGGAAAACCTGACAATGTCCTTGTCGCCCACAATGATTTGTCCGCCGTCCACGGCATCCAACCCCGCCAAGCAATGCAGAAGCGTGGTCTTGCCACACCCAGACTTGCCAAGAATACCCACAAGTCCCACATCGCCCAATGTCAAGTCAATGCCTTTGAGTGCTCTTGTCTCTTTGGTCAACCCCCTATCATAGGTTTTTTGCACACCTTTGATTTGTATCATACTCTTTCCCCCTGAATATACACCTAGATGATTTGTCTTAGGGGCTTAGTATACCATTTTTTTTTGCAAGTGTCAAGCAATATGATTGGAATGCAAGCATTTTGTTTGACAATATTCTTTGGACAAACGCAAAAAAAAAGAACCCCCAAAAATGGTTGGCTCTTTTTTGCATCCATCGTTTTTATTTTTGTGCGGTGTCACACCCAAGATTGCATCCCTAGGGTGTCCACCTTTTCACCCTCAATGTTGGCACCCAGTATGCCCGCATAACGCCTATAATACCCAACTCTGTCCTCTACTTGTCCGCCGCCAAATTCCCCTTGTCCCGATTCTAGCCCACCGTTGATAATGATGATACTGAGCCCAAAGCCAAGTTCAAAACCCTTTGCTTTGTCAGCATCGGTCAGCACATAGCGGTTGGACATCACATCGCTGCAACTCGCCTTGGGCGGTTGTGGCATCATCCAAAACAAAATCCCCGTCTCAAAGGCAAGTGACCCTTGCTCCGTAAACAAATCAAAGTCTCCATTGATGACACGACTGGGGTCGTCAAGCAATACCTTCTTGTCACCATACACAATCCCTGACACGAGACCGTAGTTGAAGTTCCAAGACAATTGTATGGGACCTCTACCGTGATAAGATTTGCCAGGGGTGGGTGGATAATCTGCACTACTTGCATCCACATAACCCAAATTGCCGCCATCGGCATAGCCATCTTCTTCTCTCCAACAAAGCCCCCACGAAAAACGCCCGTCGGGTGCGGTAGCCCATCCCCCCGTCGTCTCGTGTGAAATATTAGCAAAAAATCCGGCAAGTTCTCGCTCTCTGTCATTGGCATCGTCCGCCATCAAAAAGGCTCCCAAATCGGTTTCACTTTTTATCACCGTGCCATTGGGGTCAAACTCCGCAGGCGTATTGATTTGATACTCCTCCCCACTTACCTTGTCAATCCTTGTGTATCGTGTAGCATAGGCTCTGCCTGGGTTGTACTCCAACCTGACCATAAACCTAGCAGAATGATAAATCGCCTCTAACAAACTCTTGTAGGTGAAAAAGTCCATATCTCCTTGTGCACCGCCTACACCGTACCTGTGCAAAAAGAGTTGGTTGTATTGTTCCTCACTGATATAACTTTGGAACCTATCCACGGCTCCTTGCGGACTGGTGTCACCCGTGAGACTCTCTCCACCGCCGCCATTGCCGCCTCCACCGTTACCGCCGCCGTTTCCGCCGCCACCGTTGCCTCCATTACCACCGCCACCGTTGCCACCGGGTCCTTGCCCACTAGGAGGATTCCCACCGCTGCCGTCGGCTTTGCCACGCCCAAGAAAGAATCCTCCCACAATACCGCTCACCAAAAGCACGACCGACAAAACAATAATAATGAGTACTTTTGTGATATCTACCCCACCCATACTCGGGCGGTCATATTTGTTGTTGTAATTTGCCATAAAACATAATCTCCAAAATTTTTTCAGAAAAGCCTGCCCACACAAAATCGCTCATCACGCCCAGAATCAAGTCCACGGCGGCATATCTGCGGTGTCCACCTTTTCACCCGTGAGGTCGGCGTTGGTGTACTGTGCAAATTTGCGATAAAAAGCAATCCGCCTATCCACCGCACCGTTTTGCCCCTCTGCACAACCGGCTTCAAATCCGCCGTTGATGATGACAATCGTGAGTCCAAAACCAGGTGTAAATACACTTGCGTCCTCTTTGCGGAGTGGCACCCAAGTGTCGGTCATCACCTCGTGCATACTGCCCTTGGGGTATTGTGGGGTCATCCAAAACCAAATGGCACTGAGCCATCCCAAATAGCCCCATTGTTTGTCCCAGCCACCTGCCACAACATACTCAGGATGGTCAAGCAAAATATGCTTGTCACCCAAGAACATTTGCGACACTTGCCCGTAGTTGTAGTTCCAAGACAACTGAAAAGGCCCTCTGCCGTGGTACGACTTGCCAGGAGTAGGTGGAAAAGCCTCATTGCCCTCATCGGTATAGTTGGGAGAGTACCCACCGCCTATCAAATCAATTTCTTCGTTCCAATACAATCCATCACTGAGTGGCTCCACGCCCCAAAGTCCGCCACCGTTCTCGTGGCTTGCATTGGCAAGCAAGCCCGCCAACTCTCTTGCGTGGTGGTTGGGCGTACCATCCAACAAAAATCTCCCATAATCAATATACTTGGTAAAAATCGGTTTGGAGGCATTCCACCCCCATCAAAATCCGACGCTGTATTGAGGATGGTCAGTTTGCCCGTTGCTTTGTCAATATAAGAGGTTCTAGGGCAATAAAACACGAGCGGGTGGTCACCGTACTCTTCTTGCCTCCACTCCATGACAAACACGATGTTTGCCATACGGCGAGCCGCCTCAATCAGGTTGTCATAACTATAATAGTCAATGGCGGTGTCTCTTTCTTGTTGTGTATAATGCACATCGTTTTGAGCCTTCCAGCCATCGGTGCCCCATCTATATGGGAACAACGCCTCAAAATCCGCTTTTGGCAAAATGGCCTCAATGCGGTCTTGCACGGCATCCGGTGTGGCCTCAGGGTCGCTGATGTCCACATCCTCTTGGGGCAAATAGGTGGCAGTGTTGGACCAATCACTATCATCCCACTTGTCGCCATCACCCTTGGCTTGCAATTTGATGACATAGGTCTTGGACTCCGTCAAACCACTCAAATCATAGGTTGTAGCAGTGCCATCACTGATGCTTGTTTGTGTCCCGTCAATGTCCACCACAAATCCGCTTGCACCCGCAATCTTGCCCCACACCAAGTGTTTGGAAATCACGCTGATACTAGGCGTACTCAACTTGCCACCGTCTGGTGTAGTGTCCTCTACGATATACTGCACGCTTGCACTCAAATCACTATCGTTGTAGTTTGCCCCATCACCCTTTGCCTTGACTTTGAGCGTATAGGTGCCCACGGCAGTCAAACTTTGCAAACTGTACAAATTGCTACTGGTGTTTTGCGTACTTGTGCTTGCTCCACTGATTTCCACCACATAGCCACTTGCGGCGGCTACTGTATCCCATTGGAGCGTGGTACCCACCACTCTCACATTGGTAGGTGTGGGCAATTTTTGTGCCGTAGGATTGTCATAGACATAGGTTACATTGTTTGACCACTGACTATTGTCATAATCTACGCCATCCGCATTGGCACGCACCGCAAAGGTATAACTACCGTAGGGCAAATTTGACAAATCTTTTTGTGTCGTTGTGCTATCAAGCGTGCTCTCCACACCATCTTGTTTGAGTGTATAGCCCGTGCTATTTGGCACAGTTGTCCAAGACAACACCGTGCCTGACAGTGACAAGGAAGGTGTTTGCAAGGGTGGTTTTTGGTTGCCCGTATCAAGGTCGTTCCATACCACGCTTTCGCTCATACCCGAGTCTTGCGATTCCCCTTGTTGCCCCAAGGCTCTGACACGCAAAGTGTAGGTCTGCCCACTTTGCAATTGGTCTTGTGCTGTACGCAAAGCAAATTGCAACTGTGCCGCCGAGGTATCATAGCCCTTGTTGTCCACAAGAACCCTATACCCTCTTGCCCCGACCACCGCATTCCATTTGAGCACAGCGTCCAAGCCGTCGCCCTCTATCCGTACATTGACGGGGGCTTGCAAAGGTTGTCCAGCAAAGGCGTCCTTGCCGCCTGGCTTGTTGCCCAAAAAGAAGCCCCCTACCAAGCCACCAATCAAAAACACCAAACACAAAATCAAAGCAATCACGATGTGCATAATACTCACACCGCCGTTTTTGATGGCAATCCCTTGATGACCGCCGTACTGCCCTCCTGCACGACCGCCACCATATCCACCGCCGTACTGCTGACGCACCCTGTCGCCATTGCGTGAAGGTACAGAGTAGTCCTCTGTCCTGTTGCTCGTCCTCACTTGTCCACCTTGTGAGGAGCCA
>WQZE01000064.1 GCA_009780875.1 Bacillota bacterium
CAAGTGTTTTTTGTGATTTTTTACTTATTTTTAATATTCTAGTTTGCCTTACGGTATCCCCGCATTTCACCAAATCCCAAGCAAGGGTTGTCAAAACACTTGGGATGCAAGTGTTTTTTGTGAGTATGTTGCTTATTTTAAATATTTTAGACTTGCTGGTTCCAATATTTGCTATGCATACAAGCAAGGGTATATTGTTTTTTACACCTTTTTTGGGGGTTGTTTGCAAATTTTTACAATTTTTTCACAATATATTGTGTTTTTTGCTTGACAGATACTATATATTGTGTTATTATATTGGTATAGATATTGATTATTGCAATTTGTGCAATTCTTATTGGTTGCACAAAGGCAATAAATAGGAGAACAAATATTATGAACAAAAAATGGATTTGCAAAATCTGCGGACATGTACACGAAGGTCCAAATCCACCTGACAAATGCCCAACTTGCAAAGCAAGCAAAGACAAGTTTGTTGAGCAAGTGGCAAACGCTGGTGCTTTGGTTTTTGCTGATGAGCACCGTGTAGGTCTTGCAAAAGGTCTCAACGAGGAAGTTGTCAAAGGGCTGCGAATGAACTTTGAGGGCGAGTGTGCCGAGGTCGGTATGTACCTTGCGATGAGCCGCCAAGCAGACAGAGAGGGCTACCCTGAAATTGCTGAGTTCTACAAAAGAGCGGCTTTTGAAGAGGCTGACCACGCATCTCGTTTTGCGGAACTTTTGGGTGAAGTTGTGACCGACAGCACCAAAAAGAACCTTGAAATGCGTATGGCTGCTGAGCACGGTGCTTGCCAAGGCAAAAAAGACCTTGCAACTCTTGCAAAAAAACTTGACTACGATGCAATTCACGACACCGTACACGAGATGGCAAAAGACGAAGCACGCCACGGCAAAGGCTTTGAAGGTTTGCTAAAACGCTACTTCGGCAAATAATCTGATTGACTTCTCACAAAAGCCCCTCCCTGCACGCCGTTGCAAGGAGGGGCTTTTCTTACACAACCGCCTCTTGCGTGTTCCCCATCCAATTGCTTGCTTGTGTCCTCACCCAAAAGAAAACACATATGTACCCAACCAAATACTTGACAATGACCGATGAAATATGCTATCATAGTAATAAGGATACCAACCAAGATTGCACGGCGAGTTGAGATAAATTTTTTATTGAGCGTGCTTTGAGCACCGATTGCGAGGAGTAATCACATTATTTTTTCAAGACAAGTCATTTGGTGTTTGTACCTTTGCGAAAGCAAACAAATGTCCCAAAGTGCACGCACGGGAGTGTGCAAAAATGGACAGGTGTCAGACTGTATTTTTTGTTGATGAGATGGTCGTTGAGTCTGAGAGTCGTGCAATTTTGGACGGGTACCTTGAAGCAGTGCATAATTATACAGAAAAATGTATAATTATGCAAAGTACATAGTAGGGGCGAACTTCGTTCCCCCGTTGCATTTGTTCGCCCGCTGTAAAAAGAAAAAGCCCCTATCAAAGTGTGACCAAATTTTTGCTCAAAAGTCACGCCTTGACCCAAAAAAATATGATTGCATTGCAAGCAAAGGCGATGGCCTCAAAACAAACAACCGCACAAGCGACCTTGTACGGTTGTCTTTTTTTCATTTGTTCACACACCATAGAGCAAACCATCTTGTACTTTTTGGATGGTTACCTGTTGCACCGAAAACGGCTTGCACGGTGCAACCACTTGACAATAGTTGCGAGCGTATCCTTTGGACAAACGGGTATCTTTTTCAAAAGGTGTCTCAAAATACACTTCCATTGTTTGCCCTATTTGTTGTTGCAAAAATTGCGTAGCGTGCTTGTCCCTCAGCCCCTCCATCACCTTGGCTCTATACTCTACGGTCTCAGAAGGCAAAACGGGCAACCGTGCCGCCAGCGTCCCCTCTCGCCTACTATACCTAAAAATGTGCATATCGCTAAACTTAATTTTTTCAAGGTTTTGTAGCGAGGTCTCAAAATCCTTGTCGGTCTCGGTGGGATACCCCACAATGATATCCGTAGTGAGCCCTACATCCTCTCCCAAAATCTCTCGTGTCAACGCCACTTTGTCCACAAACTCTTGGATGGTGTACGGACGGTTCATCGCACGCAATACACTGTCGCTAGCGGACTGCAAAGACAAATGAAAATGCTCACAAAACTTTCCATTTTTTTTGAGAGCCAACAAAAACTCCTTGTCCACAAGTTCGGGGTCAACACTCCCAAATCTAAACCTGGTATCTTTGGCAGAGACAATGGGGTCAGCCGTCATCATCTCTATCAAGTCAATCAACCGTTGATGATTGTCTTTGCCAAAACTTGCCACATCAATACCCGTCAAAATGATTTCTCTCGCATCCGTGCGTTGTATTTCAGCAAGCACCTCCTCACACGAGCGACTGCTGCTCCTGCCACGCAAATGTGGAATAATACAGTACGAACAAAACTTGTTGCATCCATCTTGGATTTTGATATATTTGCGGCTCATTTTGTGCTCTGCAGTCGCTCCCTGCGATGCACTCTCTGCACTCACTCCACCCATCAAGACAGCATCAAAAGTAGCCATATCCAAGATTTTTTTGCAGGTCTCTTGCTTGTCTTTGCACCCAGTCACAATGATTGCACCTGCAAAAGTGGGTGTTTGGTTGGTTTTGCAATAGTTCTCCACAGCACAACCAATCACAAAAACTTGTGCATTGGCATTGAGTGACCACGCCTTCCTACACAATTGCCTGGATTTTCTTTCGGCCTCTTTGGTCACCGCACAAGTATTGATGACATAGATATCGGCGGCTTGCATTTTGTCGCTCGCAAAAAAACCATTGGCAGCAAATTCATCCAAAATTTGCGTGCTCTCGTATTGATTGACTTTGCAACCCAAAGTGTGCACCACTACTTTTGTCATAGGCATCTCCCCAATGGTTTGTGTTTTTTGTCCCCGTTGTCCAAAATCAGATACTTGGAACCCTCTAAATTTGTTTTTAAATCTCCAACTGACTGCCCACCAAGCCCATCAACACAATGCTCGCAGTTTCTGCACGCAAAATACGCTTGCCCAAGGAGATGGGCGTGACGCCCAAAGACCGCAAGTCATTTGCCTCGGTGTCACAAAATCCGCCCTCACTGCCCACCACAATGGCCACCGATTTGGTGTGCTTGTCAAGATGCAATCTTGCGTCAGCGTCCGCTTTTTCATACGCCCACACCACTTGCTCATAGTTTGCCAAACTTTCTTTGAGACCCGCAAACGATGCCACTTGTCGTATGTCCACCTTTTTGGCTCTACCACACTGTTTGAGTGCCTCGTTGGCAATTTTTTGAAGCCGATACACATTGGCTGACTTTGCCACACAAAATCTTGACACAAAAGGAATGACCGCATTGGCTCCCAACTCTACCGCCTTTTGCACAATCAAATCCTGTTTGTCACTGACCTTGGTCAAGCCAAAATACAAATCTATTTTGACCTGTGGCTCTGCTGCATTGGGTTCTTTTTGGGTTATCAATATCTCACTACATTGTTTGCAAATCGTGTGCACGACCCCGCTATAATCAAACCCATCCCCATTGCAAAGCACCACCTGGTCACCAAGTTTGGCTCGCAATACCGCCATCAAATGTTTGTGTTGCTCCTCTTGGAGTATGACCGTGCTCCCCTCCATCATATCTTGCTCACAAAAAAATCGTCTCATACGCCTCCCAAAGACACACCCAACAAAAACGCCGTCCACTCACCCTTTTGCACGCTCTTTTGCACAAACAATCCATTGTCCTCAAAAGCCTGCCTGACCTCTGTTGCCCTATCATTGATAATCCCACTGACAATCATACGGGTGTCCTTGTGCATATGAGCCCCCACACCGCTTGCAAGCCTCCCAAGCAAATCCGCCGTCAAGTTGGCAAGGATGATATCATACTTGCCCATTGCTTTGTCAAGGAGCGATGCACAAACAAATCGGCTCTTGCATTTGTCCACAGACTTGCTGTGGTTGATTTTTGCATTGGCTTGGGTGTTTTGGATTGCCCCCTCATCATAGTCAAAAAAGTCAACCTCACTTGCCCCCAACTGCCTTGCCACCAAACCCAAGATGCCCGTACCACAACCGACATCCACCACCCGCTTGCTTGCAAGTAAGAGACCACACAACAAGTCTATGCACATTGCCGTAGTTTCGTGCTGCCCTGTACCAAAAGAGGACAAGTGTTGCAGTTGGATGATGGCTTTGTTGCTTGTGAGCAATGCCTGATACTGTGCATCCTCACGCTCTATCCAATCAGGCACGATGGCCACCTTATCAAACACAAGCGGTACAAAATACTTTTTGTGATAGTCTTGCCACAAGTCCGCATCCTCTATGACCAACTTGACGCCAAAATTCTCCTGACCCAACAACTGCCCCAACTGCTCACCAATCACACGGCTCACATCGCTCTCAAAAAATCCGCTCACCACCAGCGTGTCATCGCTTGTTTGCGACAATCTTTGCTCCAAAGCCTTGTCCAAATAATCCCAGTTTTGGGGATTTTGCAGGCTCTCCAAAAGCGTGTGATTGTCCACAATCTCCACTCCCAAGGCACCGTTCTCAAACAAAACATACGACACAATCTCTTCGTTTTGTGCCGTCGTTTTTATCAAAATTTTGTAACTGTTTTTCATTTTTCTTTGACCGCTTTTTCACGCAAAACAATGCATCTACCTTGCGACAACTCCCACTCAACCCAACAAAATATATGCGTTGTCAAACTTCCACAATCTTGGTGATACTATTTGTAGGAATCGTCAAGGGTGAATTGGTTGAGCCCTCACTGTAAGAAATCACAGTGTTTTTACCTTGCTCAAAATACTGACATAGTCCGCATTCTTTATGGTGGATTTTTGGTATCTTATCTGCATAAAGCCAACCTCACCCGAACAAAGCACAATCTCTCCTACACGCAAACCACCTACATCTTTCATAGATTGAACACTCAAACTTGACCAAATATGGTCACTGCCCAACTGACTCGCCAATGCGTCATATTCTTCTTTGGAAATATCTTGTGCACTGCTATAATCTGCATAATAAGCACCATACCTCTCTTTGGGCGTGCCCACCACTTTGTACTCTATGCCTCTGACATAGCGGACTTCTCCGCTGCCGCTTGCACTCTTGAATTGGTTGGTGCACGCCACCATCCATATCGTGGATGCGACCAACAACAATGCCAAAATTTTGCTTGCTTTTTCATTGTGTTCCTTTGCGTCAAGGCTCTTGCATTATCAAAACACTCTTTTTGTGTGTGGCGTTTTATTTTTTTGTTTTTTTGGTGAAATCATTGAGTTTGCTGTATTGCTCAATTTTGATGGTCTCTTGCAATTTTTTGAGTCCCTCTTTTTGTTCTTTGGTGAGACTCTTGGGAACCTCTACCTCTACGGTCACAAGCAGGTCTCCTGCGGTACCTTTACTGTTGATGATGCCTTGCCCTTTGAGTTTGAAAGTCGTACTTGTTTGCGTTGCCTCAGGCAGTGTAAAACTCAATTTGTTTTTGAGCGTTGGCACAAGCACCTTGTCTCCAAGTGCCGCCTGGGCAAAGGTCACGGGCAGGTCAATAAACAAATCAAGCCCCTTGCGTTTGAAAAACTTGTGCGGTGTCACCGTGATTTGTATGATAAGACTGCCAGGCATACCGCCCAACCTACCTTTGTCACCTTCGCCTCGCACGGTCAATTGCTGACCGTTGTCAATCCCTGCTGGAATAGGAATTTTGAGTGTCACGCTCTTTTTGGCACTGCCACGACCGCCACACGCACCGCAAGGGTCTTTGACCACTCTGCCCGACCCACCGCACGCATTGCAACCTCGTTGTTGCACAATCCTACCAAACGGTGTATCTTGTGCAATCCTTATGCTCCCGCTCCCTCCACAAGTAGTACACTTGCTTGGGACAGAGCCATCTCTGCCACCACTGCCGTGACACTCACCACAATGCTCATTGCGTTGGAGCGTCATCTCCTTGGTCACACCAAAAACCGCCTCCTCAAAAGGCAGTGTTAGTTTTATCAAGATGTCTTCGCCATCGTTGCTGTTGGACTCTTGCCCGCCACTGCCATTGCGATTGAAAATATTGACAAAGTCATCAAAAAATGACCCGCCAAATCCGCCTCCGCCACCACCAAAAGGCGAACCACCAAAGCCATCAAAC
The DNA here is from genome assembly GCA_009780875.1 of Bacillota bacterium. Taxonomy (GTDB): domain Bacteria; phylum Bacillota; class Clostridia; order Christensenellales; family Pumilibacteraceae; genus WQZE01. The sequence goes on from WQZE01000064.1 coordinate 6,178, forward strand.
CCCGCACCAAAAGGAGACGGATTGTCATATGCCGCCCGCTTGTCAGGGTCTGAGAGCGTATCATACGCCTCATTGATTTCTTTGAACTTGTTGGTAGCCGCCTCATCCCCTTGATTGCGGTCGGGGTGATATTGCTTTGCCAAAGTCCTATA
>WQZE01000065.1 GCA_009780875.1 Bacillota bacterium
CAAAAAAAGAGAGGTGTGACAATGGGTGTGTTTCGTCAAACGGATAAAAAAAAGAGTGTCATAGATAGATTGGATATTCCCCTTTTGGTGGGGGTGGCGGGCATTGTTTTGTTTGGGCTGGTGATGATATACAGTGCAAGCAGTTATGTTGCTCAAAAAAATTATGGCAATGCTTTTTATTATGTTTTCAAACAAATTTTTGGAGCCGTTGTTGGCTTTGGTGGATTGTTCTTTTTTGCCTTTTTTGATTATCAACGCTTGGTCAAATTGAGATACATTGTTTTGATTGTGTCTTTTGTGTTGCTCATTGTCGTGTTGATACCGGGTATTGGAGTGGAGAACTACGGGGCACGGAGATGGATACAGTTGCCTTTTATGACCTTGCAAAGCAGTGAGATTGCCAAGTTTGGATTGATTGTTTTTTTTGCTGCCTATATGGCAAAGCATACCGACAAAATGGGTACCATCAAAGGCATTTTGCCCTTGTTGTGTATTTCTGCCGCTATGTGCTTTTTGATATTGCTAGAACCCAATATGTCCATTACGATTTGCATTGTCTTGTTGAGTGTCTTGCTACTTTTTGTGGGCGGGGTCAAAATCAAATACTTTTTTGTGTTAGCCATACCCATTGTAGCCTTGATACCCATTTTGATATTGCTAGAACCATACCGTCTCAATAGATTGGTCGCCTTTTTGAACCCGTGGGCCAATCCATTGGACGAGGGGTTTCAATTGATACAATCCTTGTATGCGCTTGGTAGTGGTGGATTTTTTGGGTTGGGGTTGTTCAATAGTAGGCAAAAATTTTTATTCTTGCCTTTTGCAGAGAGTGACTTTATTTTTAGTATCATTGGTGAGGAGTTGGGTTGGTTTGGGTGTATTTTGGTTTTGTCTTTGTATGGCTTTATCATCCTCAGAGCCATCAAGATTGCACGCAATGCACCCGATAGGTTTGGTGCGTATTTGGCGGCAGGCATTGCTGGTATAATTGCCATTCAGGTACTCATCAATATTGCCGTTGTGACCGGGTCCATTCCACCCACAGGACTACCTTTGCCGTTTATTAGTCACGGAGGGTCTTCGTTGATGGTATTTTTGGCGAGCATAGGAATTTTGCAAAACATTCATAGACAGTCGCATATCACCACGGCTATCCCAACATCTATGCTGTCCACACGCTCTTTGTACAAGAGAGAAGCATAAAATCATTGTGCCGTTTTGATTTGGTTGACAAAGCAAAAAATTTATGGTATCATAGTGGTATGAACAAAAACTTGGTTATTTTTTCAGATTATGGTCTGGACGATGCGGTGGCATTGATTTATTTGCTGGACAACAATCAATACAAGCATATTGATATTGTTGCCATTGCAGGCAATACAACGGCGGAGGCAAGTTTATCCAATTTGCAAAAACTGCTTGCTCATTATTTCAAGACTGATGGTGCCGTGGTGCGTACCAAACAAGAGGCAAAAAAAGAGGCAGAGCGAAAAAAGAATTTGCAACACAGCATTACGATTGTGGATACCGTAGGTATCAAACAAAATTTTTGCGAACTACCGCCCATTCACGGTGCGGATGGTATGGGAGACTTGTATATCGATGGTATTTCTGCGTGCAAAGTTATCAAGTATGATGCGTATATGGGTATCACAAAGGACGAACAAGGGCGTTGCAAGGATGCTTTTGACCCTAGCGTGCACTATGATATCGCCTCTTTTGGACCTGCAACTTTGGTCAAACCTTTTGTAGAGAGATTGACCGAAACAAAGCAATCCAGGGTACTTTTGATGGGGCACTTGGTCAGCGAGGAACCCAACTATGAAGGTGAGGAGTTTAATTATAAATTGGACGAACTCGCTTTTGAATGGTGTTTGGAGCATACCGACAATGTGGTGGCAACACTGGACACTTGCCGCAACCAATTTTTCAATTTGGCAAAAGCAAAATTGCAAACGAGTTCTCCTGTATTTGATGATTTGCTAGGCAAGGCCATTGAGTTGGCGGTGGCAAGGCACCCTGACAATGCGTACGTATATGACTATATTGCGGCAAGATATTTGGTTGAGCACGGTGCCTTTGACATTGTGCCCTCCAAGACCAAAAGAGGCAACACCATCCAGCAACTTTTGCACAAAAGCAAATAGTGGACACCGGGTATTTTTGCTTGACAAAAGGCTTTTCTTTGGTTGGAAAGCCTTTTTGTATTGTGTGCCATATATTTTATAGTTTGTATTTTGATTGTTTGTGGGTGGGTATGCCAAGTCCATTGTAGGGTGCTGAGCGAACGCAATCATCCACAGAGTCTTCTTGTTGATAGATTCCATACAAGCGGTCAAGTTCCTTGCGGATTTCTTGTCGCAACGAAAGTGGAGAAATGACTTTGATATCTGACCCAAAAGACAAAATTTTGGACACCAGTTTTGGATCTCCATAGATGAGTGTTTGTGCCGTATAAGTCAATTCGTTTTGAATGATTGCCTCAGAACCCAACCACTCCTCAATGTCACTGCGAACAAGATTGCTAAACTCAATGCACAAATAAATATCTTGACCATTGTCGGTTTCAATGGTCAAGTGGTCTGCAACTTTGATATCATCATTTTTTTCAAAGGTTTCGTCTAGTGTGGTGATATCTACAATGCGGGACAATCTGAAAAGTCTGTAACTCCCACGCATTTCACAATAGGCAAACAAGTACCACGCTCCATCTTTGAGTACAAGTGTATAAGGGTGTACAGTGCGAGAGGTTTTGGTGCAGTATTGGTCCTTGTAGTCAAAAGAAATTTTGTGCAGATTGGAAATAGCATTGTTAAAAATGGCAAGTTTGGTACGGTAGTAGTTGGGGTTTGCCCAGCCACCCACATCAATAAAAAAGGATTCCGTTTTGAGTGGTTCCGTTCTTAGGTTGGCGTTGCGTTCCCCTTGCTCAATTTTTTCTAGCAGCGTTTTGTGTACTGGGTCTGCAAAAATAGAGTAAGCGGATTTGATGCATTCTATCAGTTTAAATCTCTCTTCGTTGGTCAAAAAACCCTTTTCAAGGCAGTAATCCGAGTATATCCATACGCCACCTTCTTTGCCAGGCTTGGTGTCAATCGGTATATTGTTGCTCATCAAAATATTGAGATACCGTTGCACCGTTCTTACAGAGATTTCAAATTTTTCTGCAAGATATTGCCGTGTGACTTGCTTTTTGTTGAGCAAGGTGAGAAGTATACCAAAGACTACGGATTGTTGCATAACTTACTCCTTTTGTTGGGTATGTAGGTTGTAATTATGAAACAAAACAACGTAAAAAATAAACTTTTTGTGCTTGTATAGTATAACATAAATCTCAAAAAAAGTAAATGATTTTTGGCACATTTTAAAAATTTTGAACAATTTTATTTGTGTTATTTTTTTGTGAGAGTGCACGACTTGTCAATATGCTTGACAAGTTTCTCAATTTTTGTTATAGTGGTAGGAATAGGAAAAGTGAGTAGTAATATGAAAAAAATACAAATATATACAGATGGGGCGTGCAGTGGCAACCCGGGTGTGGGTGGTTGGGCAGCCATCTTGTTGTATGGGGACAACAAAAAAGAATTGAGTGGGTATGATAGGCAAACCACCAATAACCGAATGGAAATGTTTAGTATTATCAAGGGATTGGACGCACTCAAAGAGCCGTGCTTGGTGGAGGTGTACAGCGATAGTGCTTATTGTGTGGACGCATTCAACAAAGGGTGGATTGACAAATGGAAAAAAAATGGTTGGAAAACCGCCAATGGAGACCCGGTCAAGAATGATGACTTGTGGCGTGATTTGTGTCTCAAAGTTGCTGCACACCAGGTTGTCTTTATCAAAGTCAAGGGACACGCTGACAATTTTTACAACAATGAGTGTGATAGGCTGGCAAGACTAGCCATCAAAAATTGCTAGCCTTGGTTGCTAGATTTGGAAAGTCCATACAATCAACATAAAAACCTCACGCCTGGCAAATACTAGGTGTGAGGTTTTGTTATGCAAATGCCAATGATTGAACAACAAAATGCAACCAATCCCAATGAAAAAGAGACACGCAATCCGACGATGCAAGGCTTGGACAAAACAAGGGGGGCAAGTGGAGACCATACAAAGTGATATGCAGGTGCTTGCAGACAGTGAGCAAAAAAACAAAATGCAAAGCGATAGATACAACAAATTTGTTGCGTGCATTTCTCCCAAAACGAGTTTGACAAAATCATTGTTGCACTCTTTTGTGTTTGGCGGGGCAATTTGTGTTTTGGGGCAAGTATTGTTTGAGTGCTTTTTGATGATACCCAATATGACGCAAAAAACAGCGATGACGGCAATGCTTATGAGCCTTATTTTTCTTTCTATTTTGCTTACTGGGATTGGGATTTATGACAATCTTGCCAGAGTGGGTGGAGCAGGTTGTTTTTTGCCAATCACAGGCTTTGCCAATGCGATGGCTTCCGCATCCATTGAGTTCAAGACCGAGGGGCTTGTTTTTGGGACAAGTGTAAAAATGTTTAGCATTGTGGGGCCCGTCATTGTCAATGGCGTCGTTTGGTCCAGTGTGGCGGCTATTTTGCACTATGTCATAACGATGATAATATAGGTGCTTTATGAAAATTGAAATCATTCACGAGAGCAAAAAAAAATGTAACTTTGCTTTGCCAACCAACAAGGTGGAGACCATCAAAAGCGGCATCAAGGCAAATCAAATTGATGCGTTTAAAAACAAAAAAAGACAAAGGGGTGTGATTGATTTGATTACCCCCATCTATGTGGTGGGGCGTGCGTCCTTTGTGGGCAAAAAAGAAAAGGGTGGTCCGCTTGGTGAGTATTTTGACAATGTCGTGTACGATGACAAAAATGGTCAAAACAATTTTGAGCAAGCCGAAATACAATTGATGAAAGATGCGACTTTGACAGCCATCAAAAATGCCAACTTGCAACACAGCGATATTGATATGATGTTGGCTGGCGACCTTCTCAACCAACTCAATGTCTCAAACTATGCGGCCAGGGATTTGAGTTTGCCTTTTTTGGGAATGTACAGTGCGTGTTCCAGTTTTACGGAGTGCTTGATTGTGGGGAGTGCAATGATTGCTGGCGGTCAAGTGGATACGGCGGTATGTAGTGTGTCCAGTCACTTTGCCTCTGCCGAAAGACAGTTTAGGTATCCACTTGAATACGGTGCACAAAAACCTCCCTATGCACAATGGACGGTGACAGGTGGTGCCAGTATGGTGCTTTGCAATAATCCGCTTGTGACCTCGCATAGAGAGCACGCCGACAATCGCAGTCACAAAGGCGGTGTCAAAATCACCAAAGCAATGATTGGGCGTGTGATTGACTTGGGTACAAGGGATATGTCCAATATGGGTGCCGCAATGGCTCCCGCTTTTGTGGACACACTTCTCAGATTTTTTGCCAATACACACACCAATGTGGCGGACTATGACTTGATAGTATCCGGTGATTTGGGCAAGTTGGGAAGCGATATTGCAAGCAAATTGGCGGCAGAAAAAGGCGTGGTGCTTCAAAAAAACTATTTGGATTGTGGTGGGATTATGTACGCACACGACCAAAACGCCTACCAAGGTGGGAGCGGTCCTGCGTGTAGTGGCGTAGTCATCAACTCCTATATCCTCACCAAAATGCTTTTGGGAGAGTACAAAAAAGTCCTCTACCTAGCCACAGGTGCCTTGATGTCTCCACAAAGTTGCTTTCAAGGCGAAACCATCCCGTGCATCAGTCACGCTGTATTGTTTGAGGTCTAGACACTGCAACTTGCAAACCATTCAAAACAATCAAAATTGCAAGCAATTGGCTTGCAATTTTTTGTCGTTTGTTGTATAATGGTGGTATGGAAGTACAAAAAAGAGATATCAAAGACTATATTTGTAGAAACGACAAATATTTTAAAATCCCCGTATTTCAAAGGGCCTATTCGTGGACCGAACGCCCCATTCAGCAATTTTTGTTGGATATTGAAAACGCAGTCAATACACAAAAGACACATTATTTTGGTGGTATTGTGGTAGTGGATGATGCCAAGTTCAAAGTAGTCATTGATGGACAACAAAGATTGACCACGACGCTTTTGTATATCACAAGCATTTATTGGGTATTGAAAAATGGATTGGTCAAAGAAAAGGAATATACGATTGAAAAAATCAAAAATCAGTTTTTGTATGACCAGTATGGCGAGGAAAATGATAAACGAAAAATAATGTTGCGTACTGTGACAACCGATAAAGATGTTTTCAACAAAATTATTGAGCTGGGTCCTACGGGGCATATAGAGAGTCATAAGGCCAATAAACAGTA
>WQZE01000066.1 GCA_009780875.1 Bacillota bacterium
GCTATATCAAAATTGATATCCTTTTCAAATCTCTTCATCTCCTCAATTTGCTCTGAGGTGATAGCAAGCCCAAGTTCTTTTTGGCTCTCCGCCAAGGCCACCCACAATCGCCTCCACAATCCCACTTTGTAGGTATCGGAAAACAACTCCGCCATTTCGCTTGTGCTATACCGTGATATCAAAGGATTTTGATAGGTGTCCATACAACTCCCATTTGTGCAAAAAGTTATGGCAAATAACTTGCAAAGTTTTGATAAAATATGCCCTCAATGACTCCCTGCTTGTACCCACGCTTGTTGAGTGCGTCTGACAACGAGTCAAATTTGTCATATGTATCCACCCGCTTTGGAATCCGCACCGACCCAAAAAAATCCGTACCAATGCACAACGACTCACTCCCAAAATGCTCACAATAATAATCAATGTGCTCCACAATTTTGTCAAGTGCGTGGCTGCCCACAACACCGCCCTCTTGCAATGGAGTATCCATCTCACAGCCCAAAAAATCTGTCACAAAGGTCAAGCCTACCCGAGCCCCAAGACCTAGCAACAAGTTGATTTGCTCATCCGACAAATTGCGTGGGTGCTTGTTGACAGACTGCATACAAGTGTGCGTACAAATCAGTTTTGCATACTCCTTGCCCGCAGCATAGTCCACTATCTCAAAAAAACTTTGTTGGTTGCAATGTGCCAAATCAAGTACCTTGGTGACCCCCAAAGCGTCGGTAGCACACAAGCAGTCAATCAACGCTTTGCCCTCTTGTGTCAGCCCTCCACGACTGAGACATCCGCTCGCATATTTGTTGCAATAGTTCCAACAAAGTCCATAGATGGCAAAGGGTAGTTTTGCAATCTCTTGGGGAGACACACCATCCTCAAACAACACATTCTCCATTGACAAAATATTGGAGGATGCCACACCATCAAAACGCTTGATGGCTTGTTGCATTTTTGCCAAACTGATTTTTGTGTTTTGAAAAAAAGCAAGAACCAGTTTGTGTCCGTCTTGGTTGGCTTTTTGTATGTGGGCACGCTTGGCTTGCGTGCTGAGGTGGTCGCTTGTCACTACATCAGTGTGCAAATCAAACACCTTGTGGGCGCCCTTTTTGATAGAATTCAATGTTTTCATACACTATAAATATGCACGAGCGCACACAAATGATATCTAGGCCACCGTATGTTTTTTTGCAGTCTCCTTGGGCTCTGGCTTGACCACCCCAAAACTTGCACTGGTCATCGCCCAATTTTGCTTTTGTTGCATTTGTTTGTAGTAAATATTGGAGTCCTTGATGAGTTCAAACGCCTCTTTGATATCATTGAAACGACTGTTTTTTGTGCTCTCCACAAAGTCACCCATTTGCTCATTGAGCATCGCAAACTCATCCACCACCATTTTGGAAAACTCTATCAGTTTTTGACGGTGATTGTTTTTGATGGATTTGTCCACCTCCTCAATCAAAAAACCAAGAATCCCGCACCTTGCCACTTGGTACAAAAACCCAAAATAATACCGTGCGTCATCACTCCGTTGGTACTTTGGTTTGAGGACCTTCTCACGATATTTTTTGGACACCTTGTCATAGTATCTTTTGACACACCCATAAACATACCCAAAAAATGCATCCACTTTGCTTGCGGTGTATGCTTTGTCTTTGTCAAGCATCTCACCCAAAAAGTCATTGAGCATAATCGTGAGTTGTGTCGCTGTGTCATACCCTTTGCAAATGATATCAATTTTTTTATTTTTGCCAATACGAACTCGTGGCATCAAACTGTCCAAACAATTGTCCACACTCTCAAAAACAACCAAAGTCCTAGACTCATCATTTTTGTTGGACAAAAAGTCTTTGTAACACACCCTATGAGCAAACCTGGTAGCAAAGGTGCTGTCCGCAATGAGCGTGTTGAGGAGTTCGCCTTGCAAAGACAAAAACCTTTTTTGATTGGGTTCGTTGAGATAATAATATCTCCTACGATTTGGCAAAACATAATTATCAATGAAAAACAACACAGGACCGTAGTCCGTTTTTTGTGAGCAACAAAATCCAGCACTCAAATTGCCCGCATAATAACTAAAAATACTACACAATGACTTCGCCTGCCTGTACTGCACATCGGTGGGCACATCCAAAATGTGTGCCTCTATGCGGGCAGAATCCAAACGAGGCACCACGGAAAACTGACAAGCCGAAATCCCAATATCCGCAATCCCCAAACAACTGGTCACAATGGAGGGATTGGTGGCCATCATATCCTCTTTGTCAATGGATACAATCTCTTTGAGCGATTGTGCCAAACGCAAAGATACGGTACGCAACCCAGACCAGTTCTCCTCTTGGATGAGTTGATTGGACACCCTAGAATAATACTTGGAAAGCATAATATAAGACTGTTTGAGAATCAAAGACAAAAAGTTGATGCGGTCACCCACAGACACCCTTGACTTGACCACTTTGTCCACGCTGTCCACAATGGCTTTGGCAACCATCGCCCCCGTATCGGCATCATTGTACTGCTCTTCCTCATAGATTTTGCACATATGCGATTGGTACACCGCAGGGTAGTGATTGGGGTTGATGGACAAGGCTTTTTCAAAATACCGCAAAGCCTCTCTAAAATCCGTATTGACAAAATACTCTTGCCCCGCCTCATACGCCTCATTGGACAAATCAACATCCACCAAAAAACTGGCGTTGCCCAAAATTTGGTCGCCAAAAGGGTTGCCGCACGAAGGGCAAAAATACCCCCATTCGTTTTGCTCCACAAAAATGCTTTTTTTGCATCTTGTACAAATTGCCAAATAATCTTTCATATGTCCAAAAAAATACTCCCTATATTATACACTATTTGACAAAATATGTAAACTATTTTTTTGCTAGTCTCAAAAAAATAGTCAAATTTTCTTGTTCACATTTGCACGCCCACACTCCCCAAAAATCCATCTTGTCAAGATCTCGCCCGGTCTACATAAAAAACTTGTCCAAAAACAGCCTGAGCCTATCCGCCACCCTTGCTTTTTTGTTGGCACGCATTTGCGGGTCCTCAAACATACTCATAGGCGGCAACACGCCATCCACCTCGGTACCGCTCTCTTTGAGTTCGCCCTCCTGCAAGCAATACTTGACCAATTTTTTGGTCTCTGCCTCGTTCAGATTTTCTTGTGCAATGATTTGTTGCAAGTGCTTTTCTGTCTCTATGCTGATATATTTTTGCCATTCCGCCACAATATCGGTTTTGGAGTTGACTCTACCAATAAACCCCAAAATGAGTTCTTTTTTGCTTCGCAACTCCGGCCTACTCTCAATCGTGCTCGTTATCTCTACCAATGCCACCTGTCTCTCTTGCTCATTCTTGGCTTTCTTGTATTTTTCTATCATCAGCAAAATATAATCAATATCCACGGTGAGTTGCTTGATGAGTTCTATCTCAAACACCAAGTCATCCGCAATACTGACCGCATCGCCCGGTCTATACTTTTCTTTGAGTGAGAGATAAATAGATTGATAATCTTGCTTTTCTCGTGCCGTCAAAATGCGTTTGTCCAAAAACTCATCAAACGGCAACAAAATGTTCTCCACACGCAAAAACGCACCAAATAACTGAATAAACTCTCGCTCCTTGCTCTCCCCCACAATCTCAATACTCAAAGGGAAATCTCTTTGCAATGTCTCCACAATCTCTTTGTACCCAGTCTTGTCCTCATACCCCTCATAGTAATCCGCAAAAGGTCTGACGACCACCACATTTTTTGCATTCGTATTGCCAAACAACCGGCACGCCTCGTTGATTTGTTTCTCCATTTTCCTAAAAGAAACAATGTTGCCATATCTTTTTTGACTGTTGAGAATTCGATTGGTCCGACTAAAAGCCTGTATCAAGCCGTGATACCGCAAATTTTTGTCCACCCACAAAGTATTGAGCGTAGTGGCATCAAACCCTGTCAAAAACATATTGACCACAATCAGCATATCAATCTCTTTGTTTTTGACCCGCATAGATACATCTTTGTACCAACCGCCAAAACTCTCACTGTCCACACTCCAACTCGTTGCAAATTCTTGGTTGTAGTCCGCAATCACGCTCGCCAAAAAATCCCTGCTGGACACGTCCAAACGCTCTGTCTCAAACTCCTCCTCCAAAAAATCCGCATTTTCATTGGGATTGTAGCAAAAAATGGTGGAGACTTTGAGATTGCTCCCCCTCTCTGCAATTTGTTTTTTGATTTCGGTATAATACAATTTGGCACTAGCGATGCTGTCCACCGCAAAAATACTATTAAACCCTTGCACCGTTCTTTTTTGCTTGTTTTCTTTTTGGTCGTTGTTCTTGGACTTTGCCAATGCCACCGTATTGGCAAGCACGGTGTGCTCATACAATCCTCCCGTGTTGCGATAGGTCTTGACATCAAAGTAGTCCAAGATATATTCAGAGATGATTTTGATCCTTTGCGGGTGTTTGAGTGCACTGTCACTGTCCACAGCGTGCACCTTGACATCTTTGACGCCATCCCTAAACTTGATGGTGTCCACCAAATCCACCCTAAAAGGCAATACATTCTTGTCCCTAATCGCATCCACAATGGTATAATCGTGCAACCGCTTGCCAAAAATATCTTGCGTAGTCTTGCAACTGACCACCTCTTGTTTTATGTTCATCAAGTGATTGCCTGGCTTGCTGTTCTCCACAAAAATGGGCGTCCCCGTGAATCCAAAAAGCCAGTAATTCCTAAAAGCCTTGGTGATTGCCTTGTGCATATCTCCAAACTGACTGCGGTGACACTCATCAAATATCAAAACACAATTTTTGTTCAACACGCTATGCCGTGCATTTTTTGCCACAAAATGATTGAGTTTTTGGATAGTCGTCACAAGTATCTTGTTGTTTTCGTTTTCTAGATTGGCTTTGAGGACGCTGGTGCTCACATTGCCCGACACGCTCTCCACCCCACCAAATTTTTCAAACTCTTTGATGGTCTGATAGTCCAAATCCTTGCGGTCCACCACAAAAACCACCTTGTCCACAAAGTCAAGTCCGGTAGCCAATTGTGCGGTCTTGAAACTGGTCAGGGTCTTTCCACTACCCGTAGTGTGCCATACATAACCACCCGCATCCATGGTGCCAATCTTTTTTTGATTGTTTGCATAGTTGATTTTGTTGAGGATGGATTCACACGCCACAATTTGATACGGCCGCATAGCAAGCAACAAGCCATCCACTGTCAGCACACAATACCTTGTCAAAATATTGAGCAGCGTACCCTTGGCAAAAAAAGTGTCCGCAAAATGAACCAAATCCACAATATTACGGTTTTTTCCATCCGCCCAAAAACTGGTAAACTCAAAACTGTGACTCGTTTTTCTTTTTTGCGTGCCTACCCCGCCCGCATTCTCCTTGCTGGCTTGAAGTCGTGTCGTGTTGCTATAATACTTTGTATGTGTCCCATTGGATATCACAAAAATCTGTACCCAATCAAACAATCCACAACTGCCCCAAAAATTGTCTCTGCTGTACCGCACAATTTGACCAAACGCCTCTTTGAGTGCCACGCCTCGCCGTTTGAGTTCGCAGTGTACCATCGGCAACCCATTGACCAAAATGGTCACATCATAGATGCCCTTGTAGCGGGTGCTGTCCTCACTGTATTGATTGAAAACTTGACAAATGTTGTTAAAAACATCCTTCTTGTCCATCAATACGACATTGCAATCCTCCCCGCTGTCTCGCTTGATGGTGTACACATTGACCTCTTGCAATGCCTTGGCTTTTTCTTTGACCCCATCCCTTGCATTGGCTATCACCTCACCAAAAAACTGCTTCCACTCCTTGTCACTAAAACCCCTCTCCCCCAAAGCCTTGCGATTGACTCGCTCCAAGCACTTGCGTACATTGTCAACCAGCACCTCCTTTGTAGGATTTTCAATCCGCTCATACCCCAGTGCCAACAACTTTTTCAAAAACTCATTTTCAAGTTCTTTCTCACTCTGATATCCCGTATCACAAAGCGGCGGAAAACCATACTCCGCCAACACCGTAGCAAAGTTCCCCCCGGCAATCACACTCTTTTGCAACTCACTCATAAATCAATCCTCAAAAACAATCTCTTGTTGTGCCCTGTTATTTTATTTTGTTTGTGCGGTTGCCACACTGAACACACCTAGTTAGCAACCACACCCTTTTGCCCTACTCACTTATTGCTCAAAATCTCACCCAATACTAATGTGGCGTTGGTGTGCAACCTTCCCCTTGCACTCTTTCCCCGCTCTTGCCCCTTTTGCTCATTATACCCCAAAAC
>WQZE01000067.1 GCA_009780875.1 Bacillota bacterium
TTTCATATCTACAAAGGGCTTTTTGCAAGGCTTGAAAGAGCGGTCACCAATTTGATGCTTGATACGCATACGCAAAATGGGTACACCGAGATTTTGCCACCGTTTTTGGTCAATCGTACCAGTATGTACGGCACAGGACAATTGCCCAAGTTTGAGGATGGCAGTTTTTGTGTGCAGGATACGCCGTTCTTTTTGGTGCCCACCGCCGAAGTGCCGGTCACCAATATGCATAGGGATGAGATATTGGAGTCCAAAGATTTGCCCATCAAGTATTGTGCCTATACTGCGTGTTTTCGCAAAGAGGGTGGCAGTGCGGGTAGAGACACCAGGGGATTGATTAGACAGCACCAGTTCAATAAAGTGGAACTTGTCAAGTTTTGTGAACCTGAAAAGAGTTACCAAGAGTTGGAACAACTCACCCAAGATGCGGAAAGAATTTTGCAATTGCTCAAACTACCGTATCGTGTGGTCACGCTTTGTAGCGGCGACCTTGGGTTTAGCAGTGCCAAAACCTATGATATTGAAGTATGGATGCCCTCTTACAACCGCTATGTGGAGATATCTTCTTGTTCCAATTTTGAGGATTATCAAGCAAGGCGGATGGCTATCAGGTACCGTGACAAAGACGGCAAACCAAGGCTTGTTCATACACTCAATGGGAGCGGATTGGCGGTGGGGCGTACGGTGGCTGCCGTGATGGAAAACTATCAAAACAAAGATGGAAGCATTGCTGTACCCGAGGTTTTGCAACCCTATATGGGCACAAAAATCATTCAATAAAAAACACAAGATGGAAACAATATGATTCTCAAACACTTTGTCAAGGGCATTGCAGCCCTCATCAACGGAATAGCAAGGGCGATAGCCTCGTTGCTTGTCGTATTTTGGCTTTGGATTCCCGCTGTTTGGTGCGTGGGTTTTTATGTCATATGCTTTTTGATGGGCTATGATATGGTCAAGTATGCCAATGTTTTTTATATCGGGCTTGCAGTCAGTGGGGCTGTGAGTATTTTGTGTGTCTCAAAAAAAGGGCTTGGCAAAAAAATTCCGCTCAAAGCACCAGAAACGCCTGCACCCAACGGGTTTGCAGGGTATCACAATGTGCCCCCGCCCTCCATCTACAATGTCAATCAAATGTATCCACCGCCTTCGCAGCAACCACTGATGCCCAGTGGCTTTGGTCAGCAGCCGTTTGTGGGGATGGGGGCACCTGTGCCCAATATGCCTTATGGTGCACCTGTCCAAGGCGTAGTGCCACCCGCACAAGCCTATGCAAGCAATGAGCCATCAGGCGGCAATGTCTATGGGCAAGAGAGTGTGTCGCCGCCTTCTCTCCAACCATCCCAAGCACCCTATGGACCCTCACCAGCGGTTCAAGAGGAAATCCAATACCCCTTGATTTTTGCATCTAGACAGTATCCCAATGTGATTATTAGGGAGTTTGTGGATAGATTGGAGTACTACGGCAGAGACGGCAGACAGTTGTACAGTTTGGGGGTACAGTTCAAAGAGGGAAGCGAGGCGGCCTAAGGGCATTCGTTGCAATCAACTTTTTTGGTCAAGATGATGAAATATTTTACAAAAAGCCTAGGGGTTTACAAAAGGTCGTTGCACATTATCCTTTTGCTCAACCTTGTCCCAGCCTTGCTTTGTGGTCTCTATGCTACGCCTTTCAAAAGCGTATATTTTTTGGCTGATTATGGCAACTTGGCATCGGGTAATTTTTTTGACATTTTGGGAATTATGTTTGATTTGCCCAACTTTGTGAGGATTTATCCCATCTTGTTGCTTGTGGTCGTAGTGGTGTTGTTTTTTGCTTTGGGGTTTAGTGTCTATGAGAGATACTTGCGGATAGGCAAGATGACCTTGGCACAACCGATGGGGGGAATCAATATCACACTGCTACCCACCCTTGTGACGCTGGGGCTTGTCACGATTTTTATGTGCTTGTTCAAGGTGGTGATTGCAAGCATTGCGACCCTCTTGCATTTGCTTTTGAGTGGAGTGGGCGTGGTGGTCACTACCGCCAATTTGGTTGCTTTGTCTGTGATTTGTGTGCTGGCTTTTTTGGCGTGTATGGGTCTGTTTTTGTGGTTGTTTTTGTTGATGCCCACAATGACCATTTAGTGGGTATCAGTTTAGGGACTCTGTCAATTATGCGATACGACTTGCCTACAAAGATTTTTGGCGGTTTTATTTGTCTACGGTGGTCTTGCTTGTCGTGCTTATGACCGTGCAAGTGGTGGTGGCTCAATTGATTACAAGTCTTCTTGCCTTGATTGCATTGCACACCCTATTGTATTTGTTGTTGTTTAGTTTTTTGCAGTGTTATGTGGTGATTGCCTATGACCAACTGAGATAGCAAGATGGAGAGATTTTGGAAAATTGGGAGCAGATAGAGCAAGACAAAAGAGGCACGGATACAAGCCCAAGTGAGATACAACAGAGCAAGAACCAAATTGCGTATTCCAAGCACGAAGAGCAAGCCAACATTTGGAGTCATTTTTTGGGTGCGGTGTTGGCTTTGGTGGGTGCGGGCGTGTTGCTTGCCAAGGTTTTGCGTGAGGGGAGAGAATCCTCGCAGGGATTGGGACTTGGGGCTTTGGTTGTCTATGTGTTTTGCACCGTGTTGATGTTTGCAATGTCGGCATTGTATCACAAAATGCCTTATGGTTCTACACGGAGAGTTGTTTTTAGGCGATTTGACCATTGCAGCATTGCCTTGTTGATAGCGGGGACCTATGCTCCTTTTATGGTACTGGGGCTTGGTGGGACCTGGGGACTTGTGATAGAGGTCATAGAGATTGTTTTGTGTGTTTTGATTGTGACACTCAATGCGGTCAATGTGCACAAGTATAGAGTGGTATCCATCATTGCCTATGTGCTGATGGGATGGATGTGTGTGTTGGCGGTCTACCCATTGGCTATGAAAATCGGCGTGCGGTCGCTTTGGGTGCTGGGGCTTGGTGGATTGTTTTATACGGGTGGCATTGCTTTTTACAAGGTCAAAAAAATCCCATTCAATCACGCCATTTGGCATCTTTGTGTGTTGCTAGGGGCTTTGTGTATGTGGCTGTCCATCTATTGGTTTGTGTAGCAAAAAGAGTAGAACAAGTTGCAATTTGCAAGATAGGTGATATATGTATCAAAAAGTAGATTCAAATTTGGACTCGCAAGAGAGAGAGCAAGAAGTCATAGCGTTTTGGAAACAAAACCAAATTTTTGAAAAAAGTATGGAACAAAGGGCTGGTTGCCCTGAGTTTAGTTTTTATGATGGACCTCCCACCGCCAATGGCAAGCCACACATTGGGCATATTTTGACACGGGTCATGAAAGACATTGTGCCCAGATACAAAACGATGAAAGGGCATTTGGTACGCAGAAAAGCGGGATGGGACACGCACGGTTTGCCCGTGGAACTTGAAGTTGAGAAGACTTTGGGAATCAATGGCAAACCGCAAATTGAGCAGTACGGCGTGCAAAAGTTTATTCAAAAATGCAAGGACAGCGTTTTTGTATACAAAGATTTGTGGCAAAAAATGAGCGAAAGGGTCGGGTATTGGGTGGATATGGACCATCCGTATGTGACCTATGAAGACAACTATATTGAGTCGGTTTGGTGGAGTCTTTCTGAGATACACAAAAAGGGGCTTTTGTACAAAGGACACAAGGTGGTGCCCTATTGTTGCAGGTGTGGCACCAGTCTATCAAGTCACGAAGTGGCACAAGGATACAAAGATGTAGAGGACCGTACCGTAGTGGTGGCGTTTGACTTGGTGGGGAGTGAGGAGAGCGTTTTGGCGTGGACAACCACACCTTGGACTTTGCCATCCAATGTGGCTTTGGCGGTTGGCAAAAAACACGAGTACTCGCTTGTTGTGAGTGAGGGCAAAAAGTATTGGGTGGCAAGTGCCTTGGTGACAAGACATTTTGAAGAGGGAAAGTACACGATTGCCAAAACGGTCAAAGGTGATTTTTTGGCGGGCAAGCAATATGAGCCGCTTTATCCGTCCTATGCACCCAAAAAAAGCAAGGACACGGTACAACACATTGTGGTGTGTGCTGATTTTGTGACACTTGATGATGGTACCGGAGTTGTGCACATTGCACCGGCTTATGGGGACGACGATGCACAGGTAGGCAAGCAATATGGTTTGTCTTTTGTGCAGGCGGTGGGTGACCGTGGCGAATTTGACAACGGGCAATTTGCTGGTCTCAAATTCAAAGAGTCTGACAAGCACATTATCAAGGACCTCAAAACAAGAGGCAAGTTGTATAGAGAGATACGGCACACGCATAGTTATCCACATTGTTGGCGTTGCGATACGCCTTTGATGTATTTTGCAAGACCGACTTGGTTTATTGCAATGTCTCAGTTGCGGGAAAAATTGGTGGCAAACAACAAGACCATCCATTGGTTGCCCGGCAGTGTGGGCAGTGGGCGGATGGAAAACTTTTTGGACAATGTCATTGACTGGGGCTTGTCCAGAGAGCGGTATTGGGGCACGCCGTTGCCTTTGTGGGTGTGTGACAAGTGTGGAGATATTCACGCTGTGGGCAGCAAAGCCGAACTCAAACAATTGGGCAAGTTGAATGCAGACATAGAACTCCACAAGCCGTATGTGGACAAGGTAGAGTGGGCGTGCAAGTGTGGCGGCACAATGAAAAGAACCCCAGAGGTCATTGATTGCTGGTATGATTCTGGTGCGATGCCTTTTGCACAATATCACTATCCTTTTGAAAACAAAGAGATATTTGACAAGACCTATCCTGCCGATTTTATCAGTGAGGCGATTGACCAAACGAGAGGGTGGTTTTATACACTCTCTGCAATTTCTACGCTTTTGTTTGACAAAGCGGCTTTCAAAAACTGTATCGTGCTTGGGCATGTCTGTGACAAAAATGGGCAAAAAATGTCCAAACACAAGGGCAATGTGGTGGACCCGTGGAGCGTGTTGGACGCACACGGTGCGGATGCCGTGCGGTGGTATTTTTGTGTAGGGTCGGCTCCGTGGCTGCCCTCTCGGTTTCATATGGATGCCGTTGTAGAGGTCAAACGCAAATTTTTGGGGACGCTCCAAAATGTGTACTCGTTTTTTGTGTTGTATGCAGAGATTGATAAATTTGACCCAAGCAAGCACAAAATGAGCAGCAATCTGTGCCTGATGGACAAGTGGGTGCTCTCCAAACTCAACACATTGATAGACACCGTGTCACACAATTTGGATGAGTACAAGATTTTTGAGAGTGCGAGAGAGTTGGCGGTGTTTGTGGATGAGTTGTCCAATTGGTATGTGCGTAGGTCAAGAGAGCGGTTTTGGGCCAAAGGGATGGGCAAGGACAAAGTGGACGCCTATTTGACATTGCACACCGTACTCAAAGTGTTGTCTCAATTGATTGCACCCTTTGTACCGTTTTTGGCAGAGAGTATGTGGCAAAATATTGTCAGGAGCGTGGACAAAAAAGAAAAAATCAGTGTGCATTTGAGTGACTATCCTCTTGTAAACAAAAAACAAATTTTTGCAAGTGTAGAAGAGCAAATGCAGATTGTGTTGACCATTGTGGAGAACGGGCGTAGCGCAAGGAGTGCTGCCAATATCAAAAACCGTCAACCGCTGTCCAAGGCGTATATTAGTGGCAAAAACAAAGAAGATATCAATGCTGAGATGGTGGGCATCATACGAGAGGAACTCAATGTAGAGAGCATTGAGTTTACCAAAGATGATAGCAAGTTTGTGACCTATGAGTGCAAACCGCAACTCAAAACCTTGGGTGCCAAGTACGGCTCCAAATTGGGGATTGTGCGTGAGTTTCTCAATCAAAAAGCCACGCATATTGTGGACTATTTCAAAACCAAGGCAAATCAGTTGACGGTGTACAAAGACAAAGTGGACGACCTTGAAATTGAACTTTTGGAAAGTGATGTGTTGGTTTCCATCAAGTCCGTAGAGGGCTATGTCTCCGCAAGTGACCGTGGCATTGTGGTGTCGCTAGATACCCGGTTGGATGATGCCTTGATAGAAAAAGGACTCGTGAGAGAAATCACGAGCAAAATACAGTCTCTCCGCAAAGATAGCAACTTTGATGTGATGGACAAAATCAAAATTGCCTATCATACGACGCCCAAACTGCAAGCCGTGTTGCAAAAGAACAAAAAACAAATCAGCGGGGATACGCTTTGTGCCAAAATGGCTGAGGGCAAGGTGACGGGTGGCGTGGTGCTAGACATCAATGGTGAGCGATTGGAAATCAAGATAGAAAAA
>WQZE01000068.1 GCA_009780875.1 Bacillota bacterium
CGCAAGCGACATCAATGCCTCTCTTGTATTGGGCACAACGCCTTCAAAACGCCCCACCAAATCCACGGCACACTGTTTGATATTCTTTGCCTTAGCTCTATACAATCCAAGCGACTTGATGATTTGCTCAATGTCACTCACCTCCAACCCTGCAAGTTTGCTTGCCGTCGGTGCAACAAAAAACAAATCCTTGGTCACAATATTGACCCGAACATCTGTACACTGAGCCGACAGAATCACCGCAATCAAAAGTTGGAAAGGCGTCTCATAATTGAGTTCACACTTGGCCTCCCCAATCAATGCATAAATCCGCTCCACAATTTGATTTGCTCTTTGCACACTATCCATTGCAACCATTATACCATATATTTGTGTATTTTGCAAGCAAACAATATGCAAACATTGCCCAATCATTCAATTTCTTTGCTCATCCAAACAAATCCATACAACTACAAATTTATTTTCTACTGCCCATTTTGTAGGCGTCGCCGATACCGGATTTGCATTGGGGGCAGTTTTGCTTTTCGTAACTTGTGACTTGGAGTGAGAGCAAACTGTGGTAGGGCACGCCAAAATCAATACTGCCGTTGCTCCTATCCACAATGCTACAACACGCTACCACTTGGGCACCCAAAAATTCCATCAAGTCAATGACCTCTTTGATGCTGCCCCCTGTGGTCACGACATCCTCACACACAAGCACTTTGGTACCTTTTTGGATATCAAAGCCTCTACGCAACTCCATTTTGTTTTCCACTCTTTCGCAAAAAACATTTCGTTTGCCTCGTTGCTTGGCAAGTTCATACCCCATAATAATCCCACCAATGGCGGGGCTCGCCACGACATCTACACCCAACACACCCATTTTTTGGGTCAATGCTTTGCAGAGAGTCTCTGACACTTGGGGGTTTTCAAACAATTTGGCACACTGCATATAGGTGTCACTGTGTCGCCCGCTTGTCAACAAAAAATGCCCACTCAACTTGGCACCACAATCTTCAAATAGTTTTATCATTTCTTGGTTTGTCATATTATTTGATTACTCCTTTGATTTGGCTGATATTGTTTAGCCCTTTTTTTCTTAGATACTCTTGGATACCTGACACAGTCTCTTGCAGCACACTTGGTTGTGAAAATATCGCCGTACCGATTTGCACAGCGGTTGCTCCACAAGCAATGTATTCAAGGGCATCTTTTGCATTTTTGATGCCCCCCATACCAACCACGGGTATGTCCACTGCTTTGCATACTTCGTACACTTGTCTCAGTCCAATGGGCTTGATAGCAGGACCTGACAATCCACCTTTGACAATGACACACGCCTTGTCCAAGTCAACCGCCAATCCGTGCACCGTATTGACAAGCGACAAACAATCCGCACCCGCATCTTGTGCCGCTTTGGCATTGTCACAAATGCTTGCCACATTGGGACTCAGTTTGACCATCAGCGGTTGTTTGCACACTTTTTTGACCGCTCTCACAATGCGTCCAATGTCTTTGGGGTACACACCAAACGCAACGCCACCTTGCTTGACATTGGGACACGAAATGTTGAGTTCAAGCATTTTTATCGCTTTTACATTCGCAAGTCGCCTTGCCATCTCCACATAGTCACCCATACAGTTGCCCGCTATATTGGCTATCAATACGGTGTCCAATGCTTGGATTTTGGGCAAATACTGCATCAAAAATGCATCTATCCCAGGGTTTTGTAATCCAATACTATTGAGCATACCGCTTGCCGTTTCGCAGATTCGCACCCCTTCGTTGCCCGCTCGTTCTTGCAAGGTCAATCCTTTGAGTGACACCGCCCCTACTTTTGAAAAATCAATAAGTCCTTGATATTCATCACAAAAACCAACCGTTCCGCTTGCTGCAATGACCGGATTTTTGAGGTGCACGTCACACAAGTGCACCCCCATCTCAATCTTGTCCATATCATTCATTCTCTCATCTCACCTTTCTTAGAGTTCTACTTTGGTCAAATCAAATATTGCGTCTTTGCACACTCTCTTTTTTTGTCCATCCACCTTGATGACACACCCCATACACGCACCCACACCACAAGCCATCTTGGTCTCAAAACTTGCATAGATAGGGATGGGCGTGTTCTGCGTGCTTTGCAACCATCCTTGTGTTTGTATGTTTTTCAAGCCCCGCAAAAATGGCACACTGCCACAAGCCAAAATCAAATCCGGTTTTTGCTTGTCATAGGCAGGACGCAACAAATCCACCACCATACCTTGGTGCCCAATGCTTCCATCATCGGTCGCAATTTGTGAATTGTCAAAATACGCAGCAAGAACAGAGTCATCTTTGCCCCTAAACCCAAGCAAACTTGTATAGTCAAATTGCGGGTACTCTTTGGGAATACCACACAATGGCACAACGCCAATCCCACCGCCCACAAGCCAAATATGGCGGATGGGTGCCTCCATTTGTGTTTGGTATTTGGTCATGTCCCAACCACTACCAAGTGGCAAAATAACTTGCAATTCTTGCCCCGCTTGCACTCGTGCCAATACAGCCGTACCCTCTCCAATCACCCTAAAAACAACAGAAATCTGCTTGCTTGCCTTGTCATAATCTGCAATACAAAAAGCACGCCTAAGGACAATGTCAGGGCGTCCTGGCACTTGTATCAACACAAATTGCCCCATTGCAAGGTCGGGAAATTCTCCCTCCACTTGCAACCGCAAAGCAACCATCTCTTTTGCAAGCGACTTGTTTTGTATCACTTTTGTCAAATAATCTTTTGCCATTTTTCACCACTCTATGCCAAATCTTTTTGCATATCCAAGGCAGCACTCCTTGCCGCCTCAAATATACCGAGCCCTTGATACTTTGGATTCTTGTACGCACACAAAATACCTCGGGACGAATTCACAATGGCACCATCTCCCTTTGCGTCAAAACAAAGTTTTGCATCTTGGGCACTGCCACCTTGTGCACCATATCCAGGCACAAGCATAAACATTGCAGGATACTCTTGCCGCATTTGCTCAGCTTGGGTTGGATGCGTACAACCAACGACGGCACCAATGTTGCTGTACCCGTATTTTCCCAGTTGGTCTTTACCCAAATCCTTGGTAATGTCCGCCATTATTTGATAAATCGTGCTTTTGTTTGCCACCAAATTTTGTATCTCCGCACCGCTTGGATTGGAAGTTTTGACAAGCACAAAAAGTCCTTTGTTGTTTTTTTTGCAAATGTCCACAAAGGGTTGCAGTCCATCTGTCCCCAAATACCCATTCACGGTCAAAAAGTCACATTCAAAAGGCGCGCCGATTTCCAAAAAAGCCTTTGCATACATTTTTGCCGTTGCCCCAATGTCTCCCCTTTTGGCATCCGCAATGGTGTACAAGCCTTTTTGTTTTGCATACTGCAAAGTCTTTGCAAAGACATCCATCCCAGACGCCCCAAAAACCTCATAATACGCAATTTGTACTTTTACGGCCGGCACAATGTCACAAAGCACATCTATCATTTGCTTGTTGTAATCCAAAATGGCGTTGCATTTTTTTTCAAGGCTATCCAGTTGATGGTCGGATGCGAGATACTCAATATCTGTATCCAATCCAATCACAGAGGGATTTTTGCACACCCTTATTTTTTGTATCAAACTGTCAATTATCTTTTCCATCAAAATCCTCACTTATTGTTTTTTTGATATTTGATGACACCATCTACCAAGGTGCACTCCACCACGCCATACAACTCTTGCCCCTCAAAAGGAGTATGCTTGCCCTTGCTGGCAAACTGCTTTGGGTCAACGGTCCATTTTTTTTGTGTATCCACAATGACAATATCCGCTGACGCCCCCACTTGTATTTGTGGCGTACCAATCCCCAAAAGATTGCTTGGATTGAAAGACATCAGTTGACTGAGTCTATTTAGACTGATATGATTTGCCTTGACAAGGTGCGTATAAGATACCGCAAAACTTGTCTCAATACCACTGATTCCAAAGGCTGCCAAAGCATACTCGCAATGTTTATCATCGTGGTGATGAGGTGCGTGGTCCGTAGCAATCACATCAATAACCCCTTCTTTGATGGCTTGAATGATGGCATCTTTATCACTCTCGTCTCGCAAAGGCGGACTCACCTTGGTGCGGGTGTTGTAGTCAACAATACAACGATTGTCCAGTGCAAAATAGTGTGGACAAGTCTCCGCCGTGACCTTGGCACCCCTTGCCTTGGCTTCTTTGACAAGGCGTACCGCTCCTTGGGTGGAAAGATGGCAAAAATGAATGCTTGCATCCAAACTTTCACAAAGAGCAATCTCCCTTGCTACCGCACAATCCTCACTCGCCCGAGGGATTCCTTTGAGCCCCGTAAGCGTTGAATAATACCCCTCGTGCACATCACCCTTGTCGCTGAGCTGGCTGTCCTCAGCGTGAGACAAAAGTGGGATTCCAACCTCTTTGGCATACAACAACGCATTTTTGAGAATACGCAAATTATCGGTTGGTCTCCCATCATCACTCACCGCACACGCCCCCGCCTCTTTGAGCGTGCCATAATCTGTGAGTTCTTTGCACTCTTGCCCCTTGGTCGTACTCGCCACGGGATAAACTTTGTTGTGTGCTTTTTGCTTGATTGTGTTCAACACAAAATCAAGCGTCACTTTGTTGTCTATGCACGGTTTGGTATTGGGCATACACGCCATAGCGGTGACCCCACCTTTGACCGCCGCCAGCGTACCTGTCTCTATGGTCTCTTTGTGTGCAAAACCGGGCTCACGCAAATGGGTATGAATATCCACAAATCCCGCCATCACAAATTTGTTGGTAGCATCAATGACACTTGCCCCCTCGGATGGAATGTTGTTTGCCATCTCCACAATCTTGCCGTCTTGTATCAGCAAATCTGACACAATGGTCTTGTCAAGCAAGACAATACTTCCGCCTTTTATCACTGTTTTCATAGTACCCCTCTATTGCCAAAACGGCAACAACAAATCAAGCATTATTTTTACACATTTTCAAAACCGCCATTCTGACAGCCACGCCATTGGTCACCTGCTCATTGACAACACTATTGTGCCCATCCAAAATCTCACTTGTCATCTCAATCCCACGATTGACAGGACCTGGATGCATTATGATGGCATTTTTGTCCGCTTGCAAAATCAACTCCTTGCAAAGTCCATACACCTTGGCGTATTGTCCGGTAGAGGATATAAGCCCAGACGCCATTCTTTCTAGTTGCAAACGCAAAGTCATCACAATGTTTGCACCTTTGACCGCCTCTTGTGGCGTGGTGACTTTGACTGGGAATTTTTCTATACTGTGCGGCAACAGTGTGTTGGGTGCAGATATATAGACATCGGCACCCAATTTGGTCAGTCCATATAGATTTGACATTGCTACTCTACTATGGGCAATGTCTCCAATGATAGCCACTTTGAGACCTTTGAGCGTCTTGAAGTGGTCCAACATTGTACGCATATCCAAGAGTGCTTGTGTGGGGTGTTCGTTCCTACCATCCCCTGCATTGATGACGCTACACGACACGCTTTTGGCAATAAAATATGGCACCCCTGCCATTCCGTGTCTCACAACGATGGTATCGTATCCAATGGATTCCAGTGTCTTGACCGTGTCAAACATATTTTCGCCTTTGGTCACGCTACTTGTGGACACCGACATATTGGTCACCGTGGCTCCCAGCGTTTTGCCAGCAATCTCAAAACTCATCGCCGTTCTTGTTGAGTTCTCATAAAATACATTGACCACATTTTTGTGCTTGCAATCTTGTGTTCTCTTTTTGGAGTCCATCACTGCACGCATCTTTTTGGCCTCATCCAATATCTCTTTGAGTAGGACTCCATCCAAATCTTTGATACCCAATAAATCCTTCATTGTGTTTGCTCCCTCCATAAAAAAATAACCGTGCAAAACACACGGTTAAAAAATCAAAAAATTGTAAATCTTGCTGTGGGTGTCACGCAAAGCAATTGTAAAATGCCCAAAAGACGGCGACTTTGCCATACCTAGCACGCTCTGAGATTTGCACCCCAAAACACAAAATATTTTCTGCTCAATGCTTGTCATACTAGTTTTCTATTATACCACAACACACAACAAAAGTCAAGCGTTTTTGGGTGTGTTTTGATTTATTTCAAAAAACTTTGTTTTGGTCATTCACACATCGCATCACAATCGCAAGGCCAGTTTTTGAAGTCTATCTGCACATCTCTTTTGCCCAAGCAAGGTAGCCATCTCTGTGGCTCCACCCGGTGTTACCGCCGCACC
>WQZE01000069.1 GCA_009780875.1 Bacillota bacterium
GGTGGTTGCCGCCTTGCAAAAGGTACTCAGCACCCAAGAGCCACTCTTGCACGCTGGCACCCAAGCCCCTTTTGAGCAGGATGGGTTTTTGCAGTTTGGAGAGTTCTTTGAGGAGTGGATAATGCAACGCACTCCGTGCACCTACTTGCAAAATGTCCACATCGTCATACAAGGGCAAGTCGCCTATGTCCATAATTTCGCAAATAACGGGGGTACCAAAGTGTTTTTTGGCTCGCAACAAGATGGCAATGCCCTCTTTGCCCAATCCTTGAAAAGAGTGGGGGGAGGTTCGGGGCTTGAAAGCACCTCCACGCAAAAGCGTTGCACCGTGTGTCAAGACGCTTTTTGCCGTTGCAAAAAAGTGTTCCTCGCTCTCTATGCTGCAAGGTCCGGCAATCATCAAAAAGTCGTTTTTGGCAAGATTTTTGGGTCCTATCTTTATTTTTGGGAAAGCAAGGCTCTCCACCAATAATTTATCCATCGTTTTATTATAATACATTTTGTACAGAATGTCAACCACTTGACAAAACATTGAAAATATAGCGTAAAGCAAAGGATTGCTACGGTTGGCTTGATGGTGGAGTGATGGGCAAGTAGATGGAAACCACCCAAGATTGCACGGCGAGTTGAGATAAATTTTTTATAAAGCGTGCTTAGGCACCGGTTGCGAGGAGTAGCCAAATTATTTTTTTGAGACAAAGTTGATGGAGGGTTTGGCACCTTGCGAAGGCAAGTAAGTTCGCCAAAGTGCACGCACTGGCGTGTGCAAAAACGGATAGGTGTCAGACCCTTGTCGCTGTATACATACCCCGCAACTTCGCACTGGCGTGTGCAAAAACGGATAGGTGTCAGACCCAAAAACAAATTATGAGTTGGGTATGTATGGTCTGAGAGTCATACAATTTTGGACGGTCGTCTTTTGTCTGTTTTGGCTGGACTCTTGTTGTTGATTGCGGGGGAGTTTTTGTTCACGGTTGCTTATCGCCCCCTCACCTTGGGACCATCCTCCCGCATTGCAGGCTCAATCCCACAGACATCAATGCGATTACCGTATGTATAAAAAATTAAATTAAGTCAAATATTTTAACTTTACAAATATTGCTTGACAAAATCAATAAATGGGTCTATAATTAATATATTCCTAACAAAAAAATTGTGTTAGGAATATATAAGGAGAGAGTAGATGAAAATAAATTGTGAGCAAAAAGAAAGAAGCAAAAAATTTGCAGTATTGGCATTTTTGATATGTATGTTTTTTGGAGTTTCACTTGGGTTATATTTCGTATTGCAAGCGAAGCAAAAACAAGAAAGAGTTCAAGGTAGTGTGGTAAGTTTTGGGCAGGTATCGGACTTGTATAGTCAATTTTTTGATGTAAACGGTGAAAACAATCGTGCAACATTGGCAAATGAGATTGCTCAAATAGGTGATAAACAGCAAAATGATGAAAGTGACTTGGGTGCTGAAAATATACAAATTGAACAAGTAACTCAGTTGTTGGACTTTTTGTATAGCATTGTGACAGCACAAGATATTGCTACAACAAATGAAGCGTCACTTGGGGGAAATTTTGACGCCGTTGGCAGTGAACAAATCAATTTAGCGAAAGCCCATAGAATTTTTATTGGGTTGTATGTTACAAATGCAGATGCTATTAGGTTTTGTTCTTTGACTAGTGTAGCCATTAGCAATATAATGAAAAGCCCCAAAGCAATGGCGATAATGTGTGCAGCATTAACTGCATTTGGAGCGTGGATAAATGTAATCCCCTTTGCGGGTCAAGTTGCTTTTGTTGCACTGGCTGCCTTATCAGTAGCCATTGTGACCACGATTGTTATTGCGGCTAACACTGGAAAAAATGTTCAAATTGGATTTGAAGTCACTTGCAGTGGTGGTTTTATGGGGATTGGTGGCGAGTGGAAGGCAAAGGTGTACTGGGGTCTAGTATAATGAAAAAAGCCAATAAGTACAAAGTACTCAATCAATGGTCGTATTATGACGATGCTTGGGATTTTATCACCGAGAACCAAATGCAAACATTGAAAAATATTAACAGTGTTTGTTTTTTGACACTCTTTTTGCCGGTTTTGGCTGGGATATTTTTTCTGCTTGCAGGAGACTTGTTGTGGAGAATTGCTTTGATGATACTTGCTGCGGGTGTTGTGGTGGCAGTTTTGCGGTTTGTTTGGATAACCAAATTTTCATTTGTGAGGCTGGCAAGCGTCTGGCGCCTTTGTATTGAAAATTTTTTGATAGTTGTGATGGTTGTGTTGAGCATTGTTTATAGGGCAAAAAATAGTGTAGAAGAGGGTGGAGTAGAGCAAAGTGGCACTTTTTGGGGTCTGGCACTCTTTGTTGCCTTGTATTTGGTGGAGATGAGTGTGATTGCCAAAACCAATCAAAGGGCGGGTCGTACGCTTGCCAAGATCAAAAAGAGACAAAGCAGAAAAATCATGGATGAGATACAAGAGGAGTTTGGTGGCCCGGCGGGTGATGCACAAGGCAGGGGAGCGATGCAAGATGAGGGTGTGGATATGTTCAAACAAGCGTGTGACTCAGGAGAAAGTCCGTTTGACCCTCAGTAAAACAATATAAACAAAAAAGCACGGATTGGATTCCGTGCTTTTTTGTTTGTGTGCCTATATTTTTGCGCTGCTTGCAAGGCAAGGGACGCGTTGCAAAGGAGTCTGAGACTCAGTGCTCATAGATGTCCACAATCTCACCAAAATACATTGTATGAAAGTTTTTGGTGGAGTACATATCATTTTTGAGCATAGGGTCAAGGTCTCCGGGACCCATATTGGAGGTGTAGATGACCTTGCATTCAAGATGCAAATCACAGTCGTCCACGATATAGGTGCCCACTTTTTTTGCTTTTTTTGCGTGGAGATGGAGTTCTGTAAACTTGTCGTGCTCACGACCGCTGATGTTGTCTAGTTTGACCATATAATACCGCAAATCCTTGTACGGCACAGAGATGGTAAACTCCTTGGTTTGCTCAATGATATCGTGCGATAGCTTGTTGTAGCGTACGGGCAAACAAAAAACCCAGCGGTTCCACATATAGCCAATAGAGCCCCAGTGTACGCCCATAGGGTTTGGGGGATTGGTACCCGTAGTAGCAAAAAGCCCTTGTTCTCTCATCATCTTGTTGATGACGGCGATTTGTGTGTCCGTGACGACCAGTGGTTTTTTCATAGTAAAATCTCCTTTTGCAAAATTGCAAGAAAGCAACCATCGTTGCTTTGGGTCGTTTATGTTTTCAAGAGTTCGGTCATTTATGTTTTCAAGAGTTCGGTCATTTGAGATAGTGTGTGGTCAACCTTTGCCTGTGCTTGTTGCAGAGCGTGCAAATCTGTTGCGAGTTCTTTTTGCAATGGTGGGTTGGTCACACCGTTTTTGTCTAGCGCCTTGTTCAGTTTTTTGATTTTGATGTGCGTTGGCAAATCAACGGGCAAGTTTTTGATGGATTCATAGGGTGATTTGTGCTTGTTTTTTTGCCAAATGGCAAGGGCTTGGTCCGCCGTGGTGGCTTTGTCATCTCCAAAGATGTGTGTGTGTCTGCTTATCAGTTTGCGACACAAGTTGTCAACAATATCTGTTGTATCAAACGAGCCATTGCGGTCCGCTATAAAGCCGTGAAAAATCGCCTGCAACAAACAATCGCCCAACTCATCCACCATTGCGTCTCTGTCGCCAGACAAAATGGCGGCTTTTGCCTCATAGGATTCTTCCAAGAGATTGTCCAAAATGCTTGTGTGCGTTTGTTCTCTATCCCAAGGGCAGCCATCGGGGGCGTGCAACTTTTGCAATATTTTTATCAAATCATTGTAGGAATATTTTTTGGTTTTCACAATATTGATTATAACACAAGATATCTATTTTGTCAAGTTTTATTGGCAAAACAAAAAAGAGTATTTTGGGATTTCTGATCGCTTTGTGTGCCTACTGGCGGCGATTTGCTTGACAAGTACACAAAAATATGGTATGATATTTTCATCAATACAAATGGTCGCAAGGTCGTAGGTATGGACAAACAAAAAATTAGTTTTGGGGTGCAAGCACACAAAAGTGTTTGCTGAGAGTTTGGCAAGATTGTTTGCAAGAACAACCCATAGAACCTGTAAATTTGTATTTGCGTAGGGATAAACTAACACAATATATATATGCAAGCATAGGCAAATCATTGCCACCCGCAAGGGGCAATCTTTGTACAGCGGCGGTGTGTGGTGTCCCTTGGCATAGGCTGGGGGATTTTTTTATGCAACAAAGCAAAACACACATTTTGGTGGAGGGTGCCATCTGCGTGGCTATGACGGCCGTACTCAGTTTGGTCATGCTTTTTGTTTTGCCAGGTGGCGGCGTGGTCACGCTTTTTGGAATGACGCCCGTGCTTGTTTTTGCGTATAGGCGTGGCGTTTGGTATGGATTGTTGGTGGGTGGGGTGGTGGCTGTCATCAACGCACTCTATCAACCCTATTTTTTGCACCCAATGAGTGTGTTGCTTGACTATGTGTTGCCGTTTATGGCGGTGGGATTGGTGGGTATTTTTGGCAACAAGACCCTATTTGTGCCACTCAGAGCGACAAGGTTTTGTTTGGGGGTGGCGGTGTACTTTGGCGTGCGTTGTTTTTGTCACACTTTGTCAGGCGTGCTGTTTTGGTCCGATGCGGTCAACTTTTGGGTGTGGGAGGGCGACTTGATTGGAAGCACAGCGTGGGCGTACTCTTTTGTGTACAATGTGAGTTACTTGTTGCCAGACACCTTGCTCGCCTTGCTTGGAGGCATTGTTGTTATCAAAGTGTTGAGGAGATAAAATATATAATCTGAGGCTTGTGCCCATCGCTCACAAAATGGAACGCATACCCAAGGCAGGCTATTGCAATTGTCCGAAAACTCGCTACAAACCACTGCAACATCAGCACGCAAAGATTGGGCAAATAAAAGCAAGCAAACTGTACAAAATATGAGTATGAATACTCTTTGCAAAAAATTATTGTGTGTCTTGCCGCTTGGTCTTTTGATGGTTTGTTTTGTGATGAGGGGTTTTGGTTGCCTTGACTTGTTGGCACAAGAGAGCGGTCTCCAAGCACCACCCAGTCCCACGCAAATCTCCTTTGGGCTTGGGCACAATGACAAGCACCAAACCCCCACCATTGCCAAAGATGCCAAGGCGGTTTTGGACAACTTTAATGGTTTGTATGTGGGGGACACCACGCAAAACAAAGTGTATATCACCTTTGACCTGGGGTATGAGCCTGGATACACCGGGCAAATTTTGGATATCTTGCGTGACAACGGGGTGCACGCCGTCTTTTTTTTGACGAGTCATTATCTCAGCGAGACCTCCCTTGTACAAAGGATGATTGCTGAGGGTCACAGTATTGGCAACCATACACACAAGCACAAAAACTTGCCCACGCTGTCACGACAAGAATGCTATGACGACATACACAACTTTGAGATTGCTTTTGACCAAAAATACAACCAACCACCACAACAAGATACAAAACAAGACAACGCACAACACGAGAATGCGCTACAAAAAGACGCACCACGCAATGGCTATAAACAAGACGCACCACAACCAAATGCACAATGCAAAGACAATCAACAAGACACAAAGCAATACGACGCACACTCACACAAAAAACACGCCATCAAGTTTTTTAGACCTCCTTATGGCAAGTTTAGTCACACTGTACTAGAACAAGCCGAACGAATGGGCTACAAAACGGTGCTCTGGTCCAACGCCATTGTTGACTGGCACAAAGAGCCCTACAATGTCCAACAAGCCACCCAAAAAATCCTGCAACGCACACACAACGGTCAAATCCTCCTCCTGCACGCCATCAACCCAAGCGTCCTCCCACTCCTAACCCAAATCCTCCCCAAAATCAAATCCCAAGGCTACACCTTTGGCACCCCCCAAGACCTCTCCCAAATCCCCTCCAACTTTGCCAAAGGCAACTTTGACAACACGCATAGTTAGGGGAGTGTATTGGCAATCTCAACACAGTAAACCCTTTTTGATTGTATAAATAGGGCTGTGAAAAAACAATATTTTCGTTATTTTGAAAAAGAATGCAATTTTAGTTTGCATTTTTTTTTTTTTTTTTTTTTTTATTTATGGGGGGGTATTTTTTTTTTTTATTTTTTTTTTTTTTTTTTTTTTTTTTTTTTTTTTTTTTTTTTTTTTTTTTTACTCTTATGATTCTTTCTAGTCCTTTTTGGTTCTTTTTTTTTTTTATGTATA
>WQZE01000070.1 GCA_009780875.1 Bacillota bacterium
ATATAGTTTGAGTGTGTATAACTTGGTGGATAATTGTGTACAAGGGTGGATAACCCCCCCAAAAATGCTTGACTTAAAAAAAAAAATGGTATAATTTATTAAAATTATTTAAATAAATTTAAATTTTCAAAAATTTTACAAATTTTGGAAAAACATACAAAAGAAAGAGAATAACGATGCGAAATAAAAAAGTAAAGGAAAAACGCAATGGCTATCAAACTTAATACTTATAAGGTCATGCCGGATAATATTCACGGGTCTATACCGTATTATGGCGTAGATGCATATATTAGGGCATCCGCACTCTATATGCGTTTGCAAAGAATCCGTCAGGGGTCTTTGGCGTATCTGAAATATTCCAACCACAATGTCACACGGGCTGAGCACAGTGATGGGGTTATGCACATTGCGGGTCAGCTTTTTAGGAATTGTTTGGTCAATGCCAGTGAGAAGACTCGGAGTGGTTTTTTTGATTCTTTTAAGACGGAGTTGCAAGCACAAAATATGGCAACACCAGTACACCTGAAAAGCATTGAAGAAGGCTTGTTTTTGGTGGATGGTGGAGAGTATACGCAACATTTGGCGATTTTTGATATTCCTGCTTGTGTAGCACGAAAAGGTAACGAAATCAGCATGCTTTATATGTTGTTGTTTACGGCTGTTCGTATTGCGGGGTTGATGCACGATATTGGACATTTGCCATATAGTCATATTACGGAGTATGTGATTGAGAAGTTGAGGGATGGTTGGCAACAAAATGGCTCACAAAAGGCAAAGGAGTTTGTAAATGCTTGCAATCAATTATTTGACATACCACAGTGCACGCTAGAAGGGTGGTTGAAAAAGAGCGAACAGTGTATAAAGCAAGACTTGGAATCCGACAAAAAACCTCCACCCATTCACGAAAAAATAGGTTTTACAATGTTTGAACTTATTTATATACAAGTAGAATCATTGAACAAAGACCCAAAGAATTTGAGCTGGGAAGAAAAATTTATTGAGGTGTCTTTTAGGATTGCGAGGTTGTTGCTTAAATATGAAGAAAGGCTTGATGATGGCACAACTCAAAATTATCAAGCATATACTTTTGGAGTTTTGCAGTCATTGATTTCGTCGGCCGTGGATGCAGATAGATTGGATTTTGTCAGCAGAGATTTGCGAGCATCGGGGCAAAGTAAAGACATCTTGGATTATGGCCAGTTGTATAGAAATATAGAGTTGGTGTTGGATGATCAAAAGTGTCAATTTGAGGCAAGGAAGGAAAACAGCAAAACTCAAGAACAAGACAATATGTCTATGTGGAAAAGCGAGACTTATGCAATTGCGTATAGTAATCGTGCCATTAGAGTGCTGGAGTCCACCTTGCTGGGTAGATTGAAAGATATTATGTATATCAATAACAATCATACGGTCAAAAAAGCAGAGTTTTTATATGTGGATGGATTGGTGCAAATATGCAAAAATCTTGGGAGTGGTGTTGGGCCGACCGTGCAAGGAGGCGGTAACAAAAACAAGAAAAATGTGTTTGAATTGCTGGCGTTTATTTTGGATAAGGCGTCTCAATATACAGAAGTTTGCAAGCAAGTCAGCGGGCAGCAAAATATAAGCACTGGCAATACACAAAGACTGTCGGACAGAATAACTCAGGGACTAAACGAGACAGTCAAAGATATACTCGCTGGATTCGCCACAGAACTTACGCAAGATATGGCTTTGTTTGATGACTCTGCGTTGGATATGGCTGTGAGAGAACAAGAAGGCAATTTTTTTGGACAATGCTATGAATATCGCACGATTCACAAAGTGTTTGAAGACTGCTTGGTGTTGGACGAGATGGTTGCTGCGCGATTTTTGGAATCTGAGAAAAGCAAGAGCAGTCAGGCTGGTGTTACAGTTTTGAGGCAACACGCAGAACAGATACGAGACCAATGGCCACGGGGATTGTACAACAATATAGAGCAGTCTAATGGAAAATCGATGAGTAGGCGTACTCTGATGACTAAACTATTTTTTGAAATCGCAACCGTTGAAAAGGTGGATGCGTCACGGTTGAGCAATGTATTGCAGGCGGTTGCCAATGCGCAAAATACGCTAGGGGCAGATGTTGAAAAATGCAAGTTAGAGGCACAGCAAGTTATCAACAACATTGGTGTGAAAGAGTGGGGGCTGGCTGAAAAGAAGTTTTTTGATGCATTGCGCCAAAAACTTACGATGTTTGATATCAAAGGAATCTGGCTTGATATAAATATAGGATTGAAACCCAAAGAATTTATATGGATCAAAAATGAGGAGAGCAAAGGAATCAGGGATATTAGGAAAGTGTCCAATGTAGAGGCCTTATTGCAAGAAACAGTGGGTGGCTTTATTCCTGTATATTTGTTTGTCAAAAGGAAGCCAAATGAGAATGTGACGCAAGGGATATGTGCTCAATGCAAAAATCAGTGTGGGAAAAAAGACAAGAGTGTGCAAGATCAATGCATCTGTAAAATTTTTGCTGATACTCTTGTTGAATTGTGGGAAAAGACTCAAATAGAGTCCTCTCCCACAGTGATTCTGGAAAAGCCGCCAATTGCCAGCACGGTGAGGGGCAACAGTGCAGGTCGTAGGGTCAAGCATCAAGTAAACAATAAAAAAAGTAAATCAAAGAAGTCAAAAAAGTAGAGGGGTAAAGATTATGGACACAAAGCAACCGACGGTAATTGTGGGGCAAGCATATACACAAGAGTCTAGCATATTACAAATTAGAAATGCAATATGGGCTTTTTTTGAGGCAGGCAAGTTTAAGATTGACCAGATATTAGCCCAGGTAATGGCATCTTTTGAAAGAGTGGCAAACTTGTTGGATAGATTGATAGAGCAAAATATTTTGGTGTATGGGGATGGGGTCTATTATTTTAGATAGAATTATTTGTGGCGAAAGGGCGTGTCGTGGCACGGTTCCAATACTTTCCTTGGTGATAGACAAAGTGATCATTTTCTGCTAATTGGTCTAGTAAATCCACCACGGCTTGTGTGCTGAGTTGGCATTGAGAGGCAATCCTTTGGATGCACTCAGAATCAATCAATGCAAATTCAAAGGCAAGGGCATAGGCTTGGTGTAGGGACATATAAGAACCTCCTGGTGACTTGGTGTTTTGTTTTGGATAGGATAATCTATGGTGTTTAATGGGTGATTATTACCCAAGATTTGTGCACAGGCAAAAGAAACAAGGAATATCTTGTCAAAAACGCTTGACAAGTGTTTTTGTTTTGTGGTATAATTGTGAGTATTCAATTTTTGGGTGCTTATGAGTGAGAAAAAGATTTTTGAATTGTTGCGGCGTGTGGGGAGAGAGCGGTTGGTTGTGGGGAGCAACAAGGTGAGAGAGGGATTGCAGCATCGGCGGTTTGAGATGGTGGTGTTGGGGCTGGATTGCGAGACGGAGTTGGTGGCGGATATGGTGCGGCGATGTGGTGACCACAAGACAAAGTGGGTGGGTGTGGATAGTGGCAAGCAGTTGGGTGAGTGTGCGGGGATTGATTTGCGGGCTTTGTGTGTGGGGGTCAAAAAAGAGTAGGTTTGTGGTGCGTGATGGTAGCGTGATGGTGCGTGATGGTGCGTGATGGTGCGTGAGAGAGTGGGTGTGGAGAGTGGGGATAAGAGCGGATACAAAAAAGAGTGAGCAAAAGGGCTGCAAAGCGGTCTACATAATCAAGGCAAAAAGCCGGGATTATGGCAAGACTACAAGGAGGTAGAGTAACGATGCCAAGTGTTAACCAACTTATCAAGCAAGGGCGTGAGAAGATTGTTTACAAATCAAAGAGTCCTATTATGGGGCAATGTCCTCAAAAAAGAGGCGTTTGTTTGAGTGTAACGACCACCACACCCAAAAAGCCAAACTCGGCACTACGCAAAATTGCGAGAGTGCGTTTGGTCAACAAGAGTGAAGGAACGGTTTATATTCCCGGTATTGGTCACAATTTGCAAGAGCATAGTGTGGTGCTGATTCGTGGAGGCAGGGTGAAGGATTTGCCAGGTGTGAGATATCACATTATTCGTGGCGCACTAGATACAGCAGGTGTGGCAAAACGGATGCAATCCCGCTCAAAATACGGCGCAAAAAAACCAAAATAAATTTGCGGTCGTGCCCAAAAAAGGTGCAATTTTTTGGATTGTGCCTGTGCTGTGTACAAGTTGTTTGTACAAAAATTTTGTTGCACAATGCTTTTGTGTTGTTGCAAAATAGGAGGCTAGATTATGCCAAGGCGTAGCGGGGTGCCAAAACGAGATGTTTTGCCAGACCCTATATATAAAGATAAGGTAATCACCAAACTCATCAACCAGATTATGTTGGATGGCAAAAAGGGTACAGCCCAAGCCATTGTGTATGAGGCTTTTGATATCATTCAAAACAAGACGCAAAACGAGGGCGTAGAGGTCTTTAAAAAGGCTCTTGCCAACGCAATGCCCTTGCTAGAAGTCAAGGCAAGGCGTGTGGGTGGTGCGACCTATCAAGTGCCAATGGACATTCGTCCTGATAGGCGTCAAACTTTGGGGATTCGTTGGATTGTTCTTTTTGCTCGCAAGAGAGGAGAGAAGACAATGAAAGAAAGGCTTGCGGGCGAGTTGTTGGATGCGTCCAACAATACGGGAGCAGCCATCAAACGCAAAGAAGAAATGCACAGAATGGCAGAGGCGAACAAAGCATTTGCACATTTCAGATGGTAGAGTGAATGTCCTTGGGTTTGCGTGGTGGTGTGTCAAAAGATGGAAGCCTCACAAATCTCAGGAAAGACAAAAAATATTTTGTCAAACTGCACAAAATTGTTTGACAAAATAAAAAATTTGTGGTAAAATAATACTCTAATTTGCAAAAATTGGTACTGAATGCATACAAATATATTTGTTGGGTGGATGCGTGAATGCAGTGTGTTGCTGCTGTGTCTGTGGCAAGGGTTTCAAAAAAAGTTGAAAAAACTTTTGAAAACTTGCAAAAAACGCTTGACAAAATGTGCGATATGTGATATAGTATTATAGTTGCCTTTTGGGTGACCGTGTTTTTTATTCTAATTTTGGATTTAAAACCGAAAGCAAAAATGATTTTGAACAAAGGGTGCTTTTGCATCACTTGACAAAATATGGTCAAAACTGTTGTTGAGACCTTGCGTGCAATGCAAGTTGCAACGCCGTACAAGCCCCTTGGGCTGTACCACACAAAGCACATTGACAATTCAAGAATTTAGAGAATTAGAAAACAGACAAAGTGTGTATTTTTTATGGTGAGCAATCACCAGTGTAGAACAATACAACCTTAGTCAATTTCGTAACAGTAAATTTTGGACGCTAGATATTAGTGTTTGAGTTAGAAGGAACATAAGAGTTTGATTCTGGCTCAGGACGAACGCTGGCGGCGTGCTTAACACATGCAAGTCGAACGGGTAGCAATACCAGTGGCGGACGGGTGAGTAACGCGTGAACAATCTACCTTGTATTCTGGGATAACACTTAGAAATAGGTGCTAATACCGGATAAGACCACAGCTCGGCATCGGGCAGGGGTAAAAGAATTTTGATACAAGATGAGTTCGCGTCCCATTAGTTAGTAGGCGGGGTAAAAGCCCACCTAGACTTCGATGGGTAGCCGGCCTGAGAGGGTGAACGGCCACACCGGAACTGAGAACGGTCCGGACTCCTACGGGAGGCAGCAGTGGGGAATATTGGGCAATGGAGGAAACTCTGACCCAGCAACGCCGCGTGAAGGATGAAGGTCTTCGGATTGTAAACTTCTGTCGCAAGTGAAGAAGAATGACGGTAGCTTGTAAGAAAGCCACGGCAAACTACGTGCCAGCAGCCGCGGTAATACGTAGGTGGCGAGCGTTGTCCGGAATGACTGGGCGTAAAGCGAGTGTAGGTGGACTATTAAGTCATCTGTGAAAGCCCCGTGCTCAACATGGGAAGGGCAGATGATACTGGTAGTCTAGAGTATGGGAGAGGTAAGCGGAATTCCTAGTGTAGCGGTGGAATGCGTAGATATTAGGAGGAACACCAGAGGCGAAGGCGGCTTACTGGACCAAAACTGACACTGAGGCTCGAAAGCGTGGGGAGCAAACAGGATTAGATACCCTGGTAGTCCACGCCCTAAACGATGGATACTAGA
>WQZE01000071.1 GCA_009780875.1 Bacillota bacterium
TGATATAGGCGACAAGGTTTTTGGCTTGGTCAAAATAATTTTTAAGGATACGCACCCAAAGTTTTTCGTCTTTGGGCTTTTTGTTTTTGCATACAAGGGTCACCAAAATATTGTCACCCACGCAACGCACAACGATATGTCTCAAATTACCGCCTTCGGTGTTCCCAAAATAGGGCAAATCTCCACTTTGTTTGACATACTCTTTGATAGAGGCAATCGCTTGTCTGCTATTGTGTGATACCATACAATGGTCAATGGGCACAATGTCGTTGCTATGTTCCCTAAAAAATCCAACCACAGTACGACCCGTTTTGTCCACCCCTATGGGCAACTGCACCTTGTTGCGATAAGCATAACTCTCTTGCCCGTCCTCTGACACACCCTTGGAAACTGTTTTTCCAACCATACTTTTGTCAAAATTTTGGATTTTTTTGGACAAAGTATTGGCAATACTTTTGGATTTTTGGTCTAAAACGGAGGATTCTTGCATATGCATACATTGACAACCGCCACACTTTTGTGCATATTTGCAACGGGTCTTTTTTCTGTATGGTGAGGACAACTCAATTTGCTCCATTTTTGCAAAAGCAAAGTTTTTGTTTGCTTTGAGTACCTTTGCTTTGACAATCTCCCCAGGCAATGCACCAGGCACAAAAAATACATAATTGTCAATTTTGCCAACGCCTTCAAAATCGCATCCGAGGTCGCTGATTTTCACCGTGATTATCTCATTTTTTTTGTATATCTTGTGATTCATTGTTGACATATGCACCTCTTTGTCTACTCCTTGATAAACTCTTTTGCTTGCTATGAAAATTATGATTCTATCCACCAAACATACCGGACTCGGTCACAACAGCATTGCCGAGTCTATGCAGGATGCGTTGCAAGCAAGCGGGTTTGAATGCAAAATTTTTGATATGGTAGATATGTGCCGTCCACTCGTAGAACGCAACTGCAAAGCCTATGGCAAAGTGACAAACAAAACACCTTTTGTGTGGGGTGCCGCCTATGGGATGTCCCATCTATTTGGCAAATTTATCAAAGCAACGCATCGGCATAGCATCAAGCAAAACTTTAAAAAAGCCTTTTTTGCATATTGCCCCGATTGCATTCTGACCGTACACGCTCTTTTTGTAGGCAGTGTCTTGGATATTGTTCGCCCACTCTCGCCACAGATTCCTTTTGTGACGCTTGTTGCCGACCTTGTCAATATCAATCCGCTTTGGTTTGACACTCGTGCCACGATGACCATCTGCCCAACACACGAGTGCGTCTTGCAAGGGAGAAATCACTCCCTTGACAAAGAGAAACTTGCTTTTATCAAGTTTGTATCTCGCACACAAATCATATCCA
Organism: Bacillota bacterium; assembly: GCA_009780875.1. Lineage (GTDB taxonomy): Bacteria > Bacillota > Clostridia > Christensenellales > Pumilibacteraceae > WQZE01. The sequence continues at coordinate 1,357 of WQZE01000071.1, forward strand.
AAGCCAAAACGCTCTCACTCGGCAAAGATGGCTTGCTCCCGCTACCACAAAGCAATGCACCCACGCCACCATCTCACAACCCTCAAATAAAAAAACGAAGCTCCTTTGTGGTTGACCGTGTTTCCAACGACTTTATGCTTTGGGGGCACAATACTGCGACTTCATCCACGCCCACAAAACAAAGCAATCACGCAATCCTTGACAGCCCTTGTCCAGCCTCCGAGCAAATCACTTTGTCCGATAACAATACCCATCCACCTCAAACCATCCGTTGCTTGCTTATGAGTGGTGGCGAAGGTGCGGACAAGATTGTCACACAAGTTTCTCATATCCTCAAACTGCCCTACACGCAAATACACCTTGTTTGCGGGAAAAACAAACAACTCAAAAATAAATGTGACAAACTCTTTGCAACCAACCCAAGAGTCACGGTCTCCGGCTTTGTCACGCAAATGGCTGAGGCACTTGCCTCTACGGACATTGCACTTGTGCGAGGCAGCCCCAATGTATTGATGGAGTGTGTCAACCTGCTCATCCCTGTGATTGTCACCTACTGCCTCCCAGGGCAAGAAAAAGATAACGGCAAATATATCACGCAAAACAATCTCGGCGTACTCTGCACAAAAGCACAGTTGTTGCCACAAGCAATCCAAAACCTTTGCCTAAACCAGCGTGCACGCCTGCAACAAATCAAAAAATCTCAATTTGCCTATCGTGACTTGCAAGCCTCCAACCGCATTGCTGCCTTGGTGTACAATCTATGCTTAGCAAGACCATCCGCACTTTGAATCCCCTACTCCACAAAATACAAACAACATATGCCTTTGGTTGCATATGTTGTTTTATTGTTTGTAAATTTATACACTACCCGACTCATTGGAACCCGATATGGGTTGCAAGGCAAGTTGTGTGGACAAATTAGTCTTGTGAACCTTGCTTGTCCTCAGTGTCTTGTATCACGGGTTGTGTTTCTAGGGTCGTTGCACTTTCAGCCACCGCAGGCTCTTGTGTCTGTGCTTGCATTGGTTGCTCAAAGATGGGTTGTACAGGGGTAGAATCGTATTGCAAAGGTTGAGTCTCTACCACAGGTGCTGCTGCAACAACCTCGGCTTTTGCCTCTGTCTTTGTGTCTGCACCTTTGCCCTTTTCTTTGATAATCACTTTGCCTTTGTGTTGCTCACTAGGCACTTTGATTTTGCGGAATTTGACCAAGTACACAAATGCACCGAGCAACAATACCACACCAGCAGCCACCAAAACGGTGGAGATGACTGCCAAAGGAATTGGCGTATTGGTGCTTGCCGCTGAAACATTGATGGTCTCAATCACGGTCGTGTCAAAGCCATTGGCAGGATTTTTTACACGATACTCAACGCTGTATTGTCCTGACTTGTCAAGTGTCCAAGAACTACCATTGTTGGTCTTTGTGCGATATGTCTCACCCTCACCCTCTATTTTTGCTACTTCGTTGTGAGATGGGTCATAGAGTATTTTGGTGTATTTGAATGTTTTGAGTTGGTCATCACTAAAACTGCCTACCATCTCTACCACACTAAAATCAAAGGAATAAGCATTGGCAACCGCTGTTGTTTGTGCAGGATTGGTGAGTCTAAAATTGGGCGTGGTAATGTTTCCTACATAAATAGTGAAACTCAAACTTCCGCTCAATCCGTTGCCACTTGCCGTATAATTGACCGTGTACATACCGGACCTTGTGGGTTTGAATCCCCATCCAATGATTTGGGTACCATCTGCATCGCTTGCATCTCCACCATTAAGCAAATAACTATTGTCATAACCATTGCCAGGCAAAGCACTGTCTCCACCTTTGACGACTTTTGCATCGTCAATCGGCGTATGCGTGCCACCGTTGTTATCCGTAATGGTAGGTTTGTCCACCACAAAATTTTGGTTTTTGTTGGATGCCACTACGCTTGGCAAAATATACATAATAGCATCGCCATCTACATAGTTGGTATTCCAATCGCCTGCCGAATTGATGCTGAGTGGCAAATACTGTGCCACGCCTCTATCCTCTGCAAATCGCAAAGTAGGTGCGTCTGTATCTTTGGCTGTACTATAATATTTGTCGTTGCCTAGTTGTGTGCCACCATTTGAATTGCGGTCATCAAAAGTATAGGTTGTGGTCGCTTTGGGGGTAAACATATTACCCACAAGTTCAAAGGCTCCACCGTTAATGGTACGCACAACGGTATCCGTGCCAGACAACTCTCCCTTGTACTCAGGCAATGCAAATGCCTCACCCACAACAATGCTTGTTGGCAAAGTATTGTCAACACTTGCAACACCACTCCTGCTTGCGACTGGCAAATTGCCCACACGCCCAGGTGCTGTCACACGCACATTGTCCAAACCGGTGATGGCATTGCCACCATTGATATCAAATGCACGGAGTGACATAGAGTACTCACCAGCACTGGGTGCATTGTAAGAAATATTGGACAATGTCAATCCGTTACTATCACTCTCAATCGTCACAGAAACATCATTGATGGGTTGTGGTCTTGCCAAGGCATTGCCCTTGTCATCCACCACACGACGCACTACGAGTTCAAATCCAGCCAAGTTGGCATCACTAAACGACACGGACCCTGAATCACCTGCCAAAGTAGAATCCAGCTTGCCATCTTGCCAAGTTTGAGATACCACCGCAATTTTTTGTGTGGCTACCCATCTCGTGTCATCATTCTTGCTAGGGTCTACGGCATAATTGCCTACGCTATCCTCGGTATCAATGGTCAAAACAAATTCGCCACTGTCACCAGACAACGCCAACAAGTTGCCCTCTTCAATGATATCCGCATCTCTCACTCTTTTGGTCAAATAGACGCCCGTAGCATCATCGCCATCGGCATTGTTGCCCTCAACATAGACAAGTCTTTGACCATCTTTGACATCATACTTGTTGCCTTGCCCATCGGCAATTTGATACACTGTATGGAGTCTTTGCGAAACGGTATCCGATACATCTGGGGTTGGCAATGCCAAATCCAAATCCCTACCTGCAACAATGGTTTTTGGCAACAACGAAAACGCATTGGCCTCCATATTGATAATGGGGCGTACGGTGTCAATCAATTCATTTTTGAGTGTAATCTTGTATGACTTGGTCGATACTTGGTTTTTGGCATCTCTGGCTCTATATGTGACCGTGTAGTCACCTTCCACCACTTTGGAACCATCATTTGCCACAGCATCACGATAAGACAAAAAGTCAAATCCATCACTGCTACCGTCAGCGTTGACAAGTTGCAAATCCTTGTTGCCGTACTTTGTGGTGTCCGCTTGGTTGGTTTGATATGGGTTGCCAAACAAATCACTATATGACAAGATGGTATCCCCTTGTGGATTGGTCATAGACATAGAAACTGTGATTTTGTCCGCTTTGTCTATCTCCTCCTCAAAACCCCCTGTCTTGCTATTGTTGTCAACAATTTGCATATCAAGGGCTGTTGGGAATTTGATTTTGTGGTCAACCGCCTCGGTAGGGTCGCCGTTGGGAGCCGTGGTGCTGCTGCTACTATCGCCCAATTTTTGAACACTATTGAGACCCCATTGGCTAGGAATCTTGTAATCCGCTATCTCTCTAAAAGTGGGTGCCGTATTGTCAAGCACACGCAAACTAAAAGTCAATGGGTCACTCTTGTTGCCTTGGGAGTTGGTTGCTGTATAGGTCAAAACATACTCACCAATGCTAGTGGGATAAAAAGACATATTGCGGTTGTTGTCAAACAACTCGGGCACAAAGGCAGGGTCGTTTGGGTCTATCACTGATTGGTCAGGCAAAGCATACCCAGTATCGCCATCCACCTTGACTCTGCCAACTGGATTGCCATCTTTGGTGACCGTGATATCATAACGCAACGCAGACCCGTCATACTTGTCATAGCCCGTTGCTTTTGGCAAGTCAAACTTGACATTGACATTGCCGTTGGAAGGTGCCGCTACATTGAGCGTTGGCTTGTCATCATTTTTGTAATTGGACTGAACCTTGATGGTGTAATCTTGTGAAATATAAGGGATTTGGTTGGCAGCGTCTCTGTACTCGTATCTGACAAAAACCGTTGTATTGGTGTCAGGGGTCTTGAACGAATCCCCTGGTGCAAAGTCACCAAGTCTCCCACCGTCGGACACGACCGATACCGTAGGTGCCAAGGCACCATTGCTGTCCGTCAAAACGGTCCTATCGCCGCTCTTGTCATAAGTGACAATTTGCATCATAGGCAACTTGTACTCTGTATCCACCTTGGCAACGCTTGGCAAAGGCTTGTCCCCATCTTGATAGGAGACCTCCAATACAGGCGTATCTTGAATATAACTCTCAACCAAATAAGTGTAGTTGGCAGCCTCAATACTATAAAAACCTAGTTGCGTAGGCACAAATTCACTGTTTGACAAAGACACAATGCGGTCAGCAGGGTCCTTGACCACAGCACCACTTGGTACGCCACTCACAGGTGTACCTAGCAAAACCTTGCTTGGCACATTGAAATTTGCATTAGCCCTTGCCACAGATTTTTGTGCACGATATGCCCCACTCCGTGGCTCCGCCATTTGACTCACGCTGTATGCATTGGTGTCAAATTTGTGAATCCCACGAGGACCAAAGACCGCTCCTGTCAACAAAGAACCCGACAAAGCGACACCCACGGTGACTCCCGCTACTTTTTTGAGAATATTTTTGTTCATTTTTACCATCCCA
>WQZE01000072.1 GCA_009780875.1 Bacillota bacterium
GGGGGGTGTGGTTTTGGGTATCAACTATTTGGTGCAAGGGAGCATAGAGCAGGCCCTTGTCAAACCACTTTCACCGCTCCCAATGTGGGGGCTTGCGTTGTTGCTGTTGTTGGGGTATTTTGTCTTGGCAAGGATGGGGCGTGTTTTTTTTGCAAAGGCAGATGTGCACCGATTTGAAAGAGAGGTGGAGGTTTTTATTGGGGACAAGTCCATCAAGGTCAGTGGATTTGTGGATACGGGCAATCGGTTGGCGTGTGGTGACCAACCCATTGGGGTCATCAATTTGCAGACAATTTTGCCACTCTTGGACAAAGACACAGAGCAAGCAGTGCGGTTAGGCAGGCTTGAAAGCAACCAAAAACGGGCGTCGTCTATCAAGACCATTGAGATTGATACGCTGAGTGGGCACGACCAAATGATGGTCATCAAAACGCAGAAAATTGTGGTATATTGCAATGAAAACACGAATATATTTAAGGAGATGATGCTAGGTGTATCAAAAAAACAAATCAATGAGTACGATATGCTCTTGCCACCATTTGTGCTGGCATAAAACAAGGAGAAGATAAAATGAAAATTTGGAAAAAAATCAAACAGTTTTTTTGTTGGCTAGCAGGGTCAAAAAAACGGCAACAAGTGCATTATCTTTGTGGCAACGAACAATTGCCTTTGCCACTCAACCAAGAAGAAGAGGCTGCCACCATTCAGCAACTTTCCAATGGGGACAAAGGAGCACGCAGTACCCTCATTGAAAGAAACCTGCGTTTGGTGGTCTATATTGCACGCAAGTTTGACAATACAGGGATGGATATTGATGACTTGATATCCATTGGTACGGTGGGACTCATCAAGGCAGTGGGCAGTTTTGACAGTAGCAAAAATATCAAATTGGCAACTTATGCCTCTCGTTGTATTGAAAATGAAATTTTGATGAGTCTCAGAAAAGTGGTTAGGACAAGGTCAGATGTATCTTTGGATGAGCCGCTCAATGTTGATTTTGAGGGCAACGAATTGTTGCTCAGTGATATTTTGGGTACCGACCCAGATACGGTGTCCAAAAACCTTGAAACCAGCGTTGAAAAACAATTGTTGTATGAGGCGATTGGGCAACTCAGAAAAAGAGAGAAGGAGATAATGAAAATGCGGTTTGGGCTTGATGGCAAGGATGAGCGGACGCAAAAAGAGGTGGCGGATATGCTGGGGATTTCGCAGTCCTACATATCAAGGCTTGAAAAAAAAATTATTAGTAGGCTCAAAAAACATATTGGCAAAGCCATATAAAGAGACAGACAAAAAACACCAACAATCTTGGTGTTTTTTTGTTGCTTGGGTGGCGTGCAAATGCTTTACAATTTTTCAAAAACGGTGTATAATGGTGGTATGTTGAGATGTTGTACGATTGCGAGCGGTAGCCAGGGCAATTGTATGTTGTTGTGTTCGCAAAAGACAAAAATCGTAGTAGATATGGGGATACCCATCAAAAGGTTGGAGCAAAGCCTTTTGTCCTTTGGATTGACGCCTAGGGACTTGGACGCTGTATTTGTGACGCATATCCATACAGACCATATCAAGGGGTTGCCCGCACTGTCAAAAAAATATAATACCAAAATATTCTGTCACCAAAGCATCAAATCCCATCTTGTGGCGTACTGTGTGAAGCACAAACATTTTGTGCCCAATATTGTTGTGTTTGAGGGTGATGATTTTTTTCTGGGTGCTTTTACGGTGTCCACATTTTTTGTGCCACACGATGCACACTGTACCGGCTTTTGCTTTTTGTGCGAGGGCAACAAGGTTGCGTACGCCACAGATATGGGTTGCTTGGAGGAGGGCATCATAGAAAAAATGAGTGGGGCCGATTTGGCAATCGTGGAAAGCAACCACGACCCAAAACTACTTTTGGAGTGTGATTATCCAAGTGCTACCAAGCAACGCATTTTGAGTCGTGGTGGACATTTGAGCAATGGAGACTGTGCATCCTTGGTGCTTGCTTTGGCAAAGACGGGCACGACCCATTTTATTTTGGCACATTTGAGTCGCAATGCAAATTACTCCGAACTTGCTTTTGACTGTACGCACAATCATTTGCGTGCAAACGGATTTGTGGAGGGCAAGGATGTGCACATAGTGATGGCACAGCAAGATAGTACAAGTACGGTGTTGGAACTTTATTAGAGGTCAAAAGACCTCAAAAAGAGGTGGTATGCTAAAACAAAAAATGAGTGATTGTGCACCCTATGATGCGGTGCAGAGTGCGAGCCTATATGTGCGGGCGGTGATGCTCAATTTGGGTCTACAAGTTGCGGTGGCGTTGGTGGTTGGAGTTTTGTCTGTCTTGGGTGTGGGTATCAACCTCAAAAATATTTATGTCAATCTGTTTTTGATGATTTGCATACAAGGCGTGTTTTTGTTGGCGTTGTCGTCCAAGGGGCAAGCAAAATTGCGTGCAGTGCGTGAATGTGTGCAGAACACGCAAAACAAACATATTGTTTTGGGATTGATTTTGGGTGCGTGCGTATTTATTGGCTTTATGAGCAGCAATATGTACTTTTCAATGCTTTTGGAGAGGTTGCATTATTCGTTTGCGGATATCTCTTTTGACTCCTTATTTTCCATTGTCTTGGGATTTTTTGTGATTTGCATTTTGGCACCCGTGGTGGAGGAGACGCTTTTTAGGTACGGGGTTTTGTCCGGCTTGACCAAAAAATATGGAGATATCAAAGCGGCTTTTTTGGTGGGTGCGTTGTTTGCCTTGATGCATATGAGTCCTGAGCAAACGCTGTATCAATTTGCGTTGGGAGTGGTGGCGTGCCTTTTTGTGCAAAAAACGGGCAATCTTGTGGTGGGGATTGTGTTGCACGCTTTTAGCAATGGGATTACTTTTGTGTTGGGAATGATTCCGGCGTTCAATGGGTTTTTGAGTTTTTATTTTGCACAGTGGTATGCCGTGCCCATCTCTCTTGGTTTGGGGATTGGGAGTGCGATGGTTCTATGGTGCTTGTACAAACGATTTGAGGTCAGCAAAGAAGGGAACAATCCACAAGAAACGAATAGCCAAACAGCAAGTTTTGCGGTAGAACAAACACAAACACAAACACAAACACAAACACAAACACAAACACAAACACAAACACAAACACAAACACAAACACAAACACAAACACAAACACAAACACAAACACAAACACGAGCACAAGTAAGCAATGCCAGGCAATCTCCACGCCTCGTGGTAGGATTGATTGCGGGTGGTTTGGGGTTGTGTGTCTTTGTGTGGTTGATGTCTCTTGTGAGTGGGCTTGGATGAGTAGACCAAGGATAGGTGGAGTATGGAAGCAATAGAGAAAAATAAAACAATAGCGGCGTCACCACAAAAAGGTGAGCAGAGCCAAAAGTTTGCAAAAAACTATCAAGCGGTGGGCTTGATGGTTTTTGTGGTGGCAATGTCGTTGGTTGGGATTCGGCTTTTGCTATCTGTTTTGACAAGTAGGGGATGGTTGCTAGACCCTCCTTGGTTGTTGGATGTTGTTTTTACGGGCCTTGTGCAAATAGGGGTGCTCGGAGTCTTTGTATTTGTTTTTTGCAAAAAATCCTTTGCACTGTCTGTCCAAGGTACGCTTGCTTTGGTCAATGCAAAAAAAATGTCCGCTCGCAATGTGTTCTTGTCCATAGGGCTAGGATTTTGTGCACTCGTGGCGTCAGGCGGGGTTTCCTTTGTTTGGAATTTGCTTCTGATGGTTTTTGGGTATCAACCGTCTAGCAATAGCGAATATATGCCAGACAATTTTGCCATAGGTTTGTTTGTGTTGTCCTTTGTCTCCACCGCTCTTTTGCCCGCAATCTGTGAGGAGCACGCTGTGCGTGGTGGGTTGCTGGTGGTCATGAGTCAAAAATACGACAAGAAAAAGTTGATAATCATTATGGGACTCGCCTTTGGTTTATTTCACGCCAATGTGCCACAATTTGGATATACCGCTATGATGGGAGCCTTGCTTTGCTATGTGGTTGTCACCACAGGGAGTTTGTGGAGTGGGGTGATTATTCATTTTATCAACAATGGGGTGGCGGTATTTATGCAGTATGCTACGCATTATGGGTGGTTCCAAGGGAGTGTGTTGGGTGGGCTCTATGAGAGGGCGATGGACAATTTCTTGCTGTTGATTTTGTTTTTTTTGGTGATGTGTGGCTTGGGAGTCTTGCTTGTGAGAGCCATGCACAAAGCAAACAAACAAAACCAAAATGCCCTTGCAAGCAATCTTTGTGGTCAGCCCAAGCCGCAAGTCACACTCAAAGAGAATGCTTGGTTTATTGCCGCCATCGTGGTCACCGCCCTTGAAACGATTTTTACTTTTGTGTGGGGTTTGTATTGAGTGTTGGCTCTCTCAAAAGATAATTTTGGTTTTTTGGAGATTTTGGTTGACAAAAAATGCAAAATTTGGTAAACTAATAAAGTAGATTTTGTCAGTTTTTGGATTTGTCAAAGTTTGCAAATATAGTGTCATTAGGCAAAGGTGGTGTAAATAAATGTCTGCAATCAAAGTTGGTGATAACGAGTCGCTAGATGCTGCACTCAAAAGATTCAAACGCAAATGCCAAAAAGATAACATTTTGGGCGATATGCGTAAAAAAGAATACTACGAAAAACCTAGTGTCAAACGCAAAAAAAAGTCTGAGAATGCACGCAAACGCAATCTTAAAGGTTAGGTATGAGAGACTGACAGCAAGCACATTGCTGTCCGTCTCTTTCTTTTTGGGTTGTCATATTTTGTCGCAATTTGTAAAAAAGTCACTTTCACAACAAAACAAAATTTTGGAGAATACTATGAAAAAGAACGCAAGCGTAGACCTAAGAAGTCGTGCCAGTCAAGCCAAAAAGAGGCTTGTGCAGGGTTTTTATGAGCAAAAGACTGATGAGAAGAACGATGCAATTTTGTGTGCCCAAGAAAATGGATTTGGGAGTCTTGATGCGGAGGTGTACAAACGGATTGCCATCAAAAGAGAGGTGGAGTTGTCCCATTCGCAAGCACTTGCAAAAGAGGAGGAGATGTATCAAAAGGTATGTCGCCTTTTGCAAGCAGATGGAGATGTGATGGACCCCATTGGCAAATTGGTAGATAGGTCGGTGTTTGATTCGTTGACCAGTGCTACCGCCAAACAAAAATATATTTTGGATTTGGCTGCCAAATTTAGGGAGATGAGCGAAAGATACCGAAACGAAAAATTGTATAAGAGATAGCAAGTGGGTGATGCGTGATTGCAAGCAAGGATGTACTTGGGGACTTGGTTTGAAAAAAATGTTTGCTTATTTTTCCAAATTATGGTATAATATGCATATGAATAGCAAATACAATCCCAAAGATTTTGAAGACAAAATATATGATGAGTGGGTGAGCAGTGGAGTGTTTTCTCCCAAGGTGGACAAAACTAAAAAACCTTTTGTCATCACAATGCCGCCGCCCAATATCACGGGGCAACTCCATATGGGGCACGCACTCAACAATTCTTTGCAGGATGCTATCATTCGTTACAAACGGATGCAAGGGTACAATGCATTGTTTTTGCCGGGCACGGACCACGCATCCATCGCCACAGAACTCAAAATTGTGGAGCAACTCAAAAAGGAGCAAAAAACCAAAGCGGATGTGGGGCGTGATGGATTTTTGAAAAAGGCCTATGAGTGGAAAGATTTGTATGGTGGCAAAATTGTACAACAACTAAAAAAATTGGGTGTCTCGTGTGATTGGAACCGAGAAGCATTTACAATGGACGAAAAATGTTCGCAGGCCGTCAAAAAGGCTTTTGTGGATATGTACAACGAGGGGCGTATCTATCAAGGCGACCGCATCATTCATTGGTGCATAGATTGTCATACCGCCATCTCGGACGCTGAGGTGGAGTATGAACCACAAGATGGATTCTTGTGGCATATCAAATATCCTTTGTCGGATGGGAGTGGGTTTGTGACGGTCGCCACCACAAGACCAGAGACA
>WQZE01000073.1 GCA_009780875.1 Bacillota bacterium
ACAAACAGACACTGCATACACAAGTAATCAAGTAATCAAGTAATCAAGTAATCAAGTAATCAAGTAATCAAGTAATCAAGTAATCAAGTAATCAAGTAACTTGTTTTCTATAATACAATTATACTACTTTTGCATATGATTGTCAAGTGTTTTTTGTTATTTCTGCTTGTTCTAAATATTTTATTTTCTCTTATCACCGTTTCCATCCACCCAATCAATGATGAACATTTTGGCTTCAAGTGCTTTTGTTGTTTTTTTACTTAGTCTAAAGATTCATTTTGAACTAATTTTTTCCCTTTTATTTCTATGCCCACAAACAAGGATGGTGGCGATACTTGGATTGCCAGCGTTTCTTGTCTCTTTGTCGCTTATTTCAACCATTTTTTGGTTTTTGTATTCCCCTTCCCACAGGGATATTATTGTTTCAATCCCTAAGGTATTGTTTTACTTACCCTTGCCACCCATAGATGACACAAAGTGTCGCTCACCGCAAACACTAGTGCATAGAGAAGATACTCGCCAAAGGGGCGTTGCAAGGCAAATACAAGGATTGGTACTCCCAGATTGAACAATAGGAATGCACCCAAAATCAAAACTTTTTTGATATTTTTGCACTTTGCGTACAAAAATATCCCTTGCCAAACTTGACAAATGGCATACAATACACCACTCATAACAAATCCAATGGTCACCGTCGCACCTTGTCCCCAAGCACTACTACAAGACAAAATTACAAATAAAAGTCCAAAAAGCACCGCAAGCCACTTGATGGGTGCGCGCAAATCACGCTTGCTGTCTTGTTTATTGGAAGGCAATATGTTTGTATCTATGCTATGACTATCGCCTTCTTCTTTGGCACTATCTTCACAAAATACGGTATCTACGAGTGCAGAACCCAGCACCCCACCATATTTTTTTTGCCACTCCAAATCCATCTTTTTGTGATAAATCCCAAACCAGTCCACCACAATGCGTTGCATTTTGTACTTGTTTTTGGCAAATGAAACAACCACAAGCACAAAGGCACCCAGCACACTCACGCCATAAAACACACCAACTACCCACACGCTTTGTGTAATTTCAGCCAAACCAAGGCACCCAACCACCACGCCCAACTTGAAAAACAATCCCGCAAGACCCCAGCCACGCAGTACTCGTTTCCTCTCTCCGTCAATCAGCCTACAATCAAAAACAGACCACACAAAGACACCTACCCAAGCCAAAAACTGCAAGAACATATACCCCGAAGGTGTGCCCTCCAAAAGCAAACCAGTCTCACTTTGCTTGCCAAAGTGCAATACAACAAAGACGCCCATCAGTGGCAAACCATAAAACAACAAATCCAAAAGCAACACAAACAAAAATATCTTTCCCATACTATGTTGCCTTTTTGTCTCAAATTGCTTGAACATATATATACTCCAAAAATTATTAAACAACCATACAAAACACTTTGCATTGTCTCCAAAACAACGCAAAGTGTTTTTTATTCTTATCCTACATACATATTTACAGGAATAACACTCATCACAGCTTACTTTATTGTTTTCATTGTTTTTATCCGTCGTCACTTACTTTTGTTCTTTATTGCAAATTTCCAATATTAACGCCAACCCCAAAGCCACTCCCACTTGCCCAATATCACGCCCATATACCAATCTATCCCATAATATCAGCAATCCCCTTGCTACTCTTCTGCTTTTTGACTTGTCTCTGCCCCGCTGTCCTTTTGCACGCACCTACTACACGCACGAAAAATCAATCCGAGGACAACCGATACAACCATTTGAACCATTATAATCACTGCACACTTTTTACTCAAATTTTCTGCAAATGCTTGTATCCACACCAACAATCCAAGCGTAACAAGCAATATGATTCCCCACCACAATCTATCACGCATTTTAATTTTATCCTTTGCGTCTCTTGCAAAAAAAGAATAAGGAACCCATACAACCCACGAAAACCCCAGTAACCACGCACTCGCAATCCAATCTCCTATCCAAGCAAACATATACGCCAAAACACACACACCTGCCCATACCATCGCAATATATACCAACACCACCTTTGTCATACCTACACCTTCACGCTCCAAAAATTCCTATTTCCAAAAAGCAAGTTGCTCTCCATTTTGACCGTGTTATTTGAAGTTGACAAGTTATTGATACCCTTTGCCAGAAAATTCAATCCAAAAAAGTCAAACAAAATATTACCCAAGACCGCTACAACGACTTTCATTGCCACGACAATGACACTACCAGCACCCGTGGATGCCACCGCAACATCAATGGCTGTACCTACAATAAATATTCCATACAAGACAGAGTATATCCAACCACTATCCAAAAGTGAAGCAACATCTGCCACTACACCACACACCATCAATATGCTCTCTATGGCTTTGCTTTCCCCGCCCAGCAAAAGTGTTACACCAACCTTCAAAACCGCCGTAATTGCTCCAAAAATAATCGCCGCACTTGTAGACATATTCCAAGTATAGCCCACAGGTATGGTAACCGTAAAAAATACGACTTTATGTGATTCTGTCCTTATATAAAAATCATTTTTTCCACCACTCCAACCTTTTTCTATCCCCAAATCACTCTCTTGCCCTGTCATCAAATATTCGCCATTGTCGGCAATATACAGCGTGCCATCGGCTACCAAAGCATTGATGCTTGTCAGCATATTTGCATATTGTTGCATTACCTCGGCATCTGCTTGCTCTATTGTTTTTCCATCTCGTGCTTTTTTTGACAAATCTAGCGACACCGTCCCATTCTCATTTGGCACAAAAAACTCAATATATTTGTCTGCATATGCCGATAGGTCAACATCCAACGGCTCAACTATTTGTGATTTCCCATTATCCACATTTCCATCTTTTTTACTCTTCAACACTTGTTGCAAACCAAAACTCATACAAAAAACAAAACAAAGCGATAGTGCCACCACTGCCACCCACCGCTTCTTTGTCATCCTTGCCAGCCATCCTTGCCCAGTGCTTTTTGCACTTTCTACACCTTGTGTACTCTTTACACTTTTCATACAATTTGTTCTCCTAAATTTTTATTTTAAAAGTCACAAATTTACAAGAACACCTTCTCCCCCATCACCCGTTGCTACAAAGCGTACACAATCTCTCCATTGAGTTGCACCGCAATCACTTTCATACAATCTCACTTATGTACACACCTAGACACAAACAGACACTGCATACACAAGTAATCAAGTAATCAAGTAATCAAGTAATCAAGTAATCAAGTAATCAAGTAATCAAGTAATCAAGTAATCAAGTAACTTGTTTTCTATATTTTAATTATACTACTTTTATATATGATTGTCAAGTGTTTTTGTGTGCTTTTTTATATTCTAAATATTTAGTTTTTTGCTTGAATCGGTCAGCACTCAACGCAAAATTATTGTTGCATTGAGACTATTCATTTTGCATTTTACGGATGGTTTAATGATAGCTTTTTATATATGTACATCAAGTATTTTGAATGTCTCAGAAATACTTGATAGTTTCAAATTTATTTGACCAATTTGTCCTTCTCTACTTCGGTTTCTTGGTCCTTGTCCTCTGGCTTGTCCACCATCTCACTCTCGGTTGTGGTGTCGGCTTTGGTTGTTTCAAAAGCGTCCTTGGTAGGTTCCGGCTTGTCTTCTGCCTTTGTTTCTACTTTGGGTTGTTGTCTAAGCATAGATACATCAAACTTTTCACCCGTAGCAAGCGTCACTATGGTGTAGAGTGCCGCAATATCAAAAGTCATTTTGATGGTGTTGGGTTGTTCGCCCACTTCCAAAATCATTTGCTTGTCTTTTTGTGTGGTGCCTTTGACCTCCACCACTTTGCCCACAATGCCACCAATGGTCTTGACATAGGCACCTGGCAAAAGCAAACTGTGCACCGTATTGGTGGTCTCTTGGTTTTTTTTGCCTCTGAGCCTTGGCATCACAAACAAGACCACGACAAGCACAAGCCCCAAAAGCACGAGCAAGCCAATGGTCAAAGGGTCCGTTTGCCCCTCATCTGCGGCAAAAAGCCCTGAAAGAACTGCTGAAAATAATTTATACATAAAAATCCTACTTTAAATAATATTTGCAATCATTTGTTTTGCAAGCACGCATTTCACGCACTTGGATTATTTGACATCTTTCAACAAATCTGCAAATGGATTGATGGCGGTGTCTTGGTCGCTCCATTGCTCCGTAGCACTCTCAGCAGGCGTCTCTTTGCCCTTGCCTTTGCGTGGGGTGCTGTCGGCGTTGTCGGTTTGCACCGGAGCATCTTGGGTAGCCTTGATACTCAAATTGATTTTCTTGGCATTGGGGTCAATCCCTAACACTCTAACCTTGGTCTCTTGCCCTACTTTGAGGATATCGTTGATATTCTTGACAAAACCGTGTGCCGCCTCGGACACATGCACAAGACCATCCACGCCTTTTTCAAGTTCCACAAACGCACCATAAGGTACAATGCGACTAATCTTTCCCACAGCATCACTGCCAACAGGGTATCTCTCAATCGCCTCCAAGAATGGGTCCTCTTTGAGTTGTTTCATACCCAAGGAGACTCTGCCCTTTTCTTTGTCCATTGCCAAAACCAAAAAGTCATAAGACTCACCCAATTTGAGCACATTGGCTGGATTGCTGATTTTGTTCCAACTGAGGTCTGTGTTGTGTGCTAGGCAATCAATGCCGCCAACCGAGACAAACGCTCCAAAGTTGTTGAACCTTTTGACCGTGCCGCCCACAATCATACCAGGTTGAACTTGTGACCAAAACTCGCTTTCACGCTCTTTTTTGTCTTTCATCAAAGGTTTTTTTGCAGAGGCAATAATCTTGGACTTGCGGTCATCAATCTCAATGGCAACCACTCTGAGTGTTTTGCCCACAAATTGTTTGAGGTCTTTGGTAAAATACTCAGACACATGGCTTGCGGGTACAAATACGCTATAAGAACCATACTTGCCGGTCACACCGCCCTTGATGTCCTCCTCCACGGTGATGTCAAACTCTTGCTCATCACGAATGGCCTCCACCAACTTGTCGCCCGCTTTTTGCTTGTCAACCCTGCGTTTTGACAACAAAATGCAGTTGGTCTCGGGGTCTTTTTGACTGATGATGACCGCCTCCACCGTAGCACCTACTGGGTACTTGGATGGGTCAAACACTTTGCCCATCTCCTCAAAGTCCTCAGTTTTGATGAGTCCGTCCAGTTTGCCACCAATATCTAGTGACACACCTTTCTTGCTCACGCCAATGACAGTTCCTTTTATCCTCTTGCCTATGTCATACTTGACAAAAGTTTCTTCTAGCCCTTCTAAGAACTCTACGCTAGATGCAGTCGCAAATTCCTTGCTCATGTATCTGACTACCTCCATCACCGACTCCTTGGGTGTCGATGCCCCCGCTATCATACCCACAACAGTATGGGGAGGGAATTTTATATTTTTTAGATTTTGTTTGTCTGTTGTTTGTTGTGAGACAAGACTTGTACAAGCCGTGCCTTGATTGCCTTGAAATGCCTGGGTATCATTGGTTGCCACGATGCGCCATCCATCCACCCAATAGGATACGGTGTATTGAGAACAAATGTGGTACAATTGCTTGGTATTGCTACTTTGGGCACTGCCAAAGACCAAAACAAAATTACAAATTTGTCCCAACCGAATTGCATTTTTTTGTCTTTCACTTGTAGTATAACATATTGTATCAAAAATTTCAAGTGTTTTGCCCTTGTTTTTCAAAATATTTTTTTTATCGTGCAGTTTTTTTCTTTTGGCAAGGGTGGCACACAGTTGTTTGTAGGCAGTTTCTTGCATCGTAGTTTGCGATACTACGCAAATATCTTGGTCCAAATCCACTTTTTCAAGGTCAGCCTCCCCCTCTATCACGACTGCCTTTTGACACC